>JADJYJ010000020.1 GCA_016719785.1 Candidatus Amarolinea dominans | reverse complement strand
TGCTGGCCCGGATCGGCTCCACGAACCGGTCATGCACCAGCTCGATCCACGTATCCCCGCCGCGGGCTTCGGCGCGCACCAGGAAGCGGTGCTGCAAGGCGCGCACTGCGGCGGTGGGCAGGCCGCCGGTCTCGCGCTCACCTTGATGCACCAGCCCACGCGTCCCGGTCTCGGTGATCAGATCCCCGTCAAACCACGCCCGCAACTGCCGCTCGCTCACCCCCGCCGCGGCCGGGTCCGCCAGCGCCGCGGCCAGCGTCTCCTCGTAGAACTGCGTCAGCGCCCGGTCCACATCCCCAGCCCGCTCCAGATCCTCGAAGGTAATCGCACGTCGCTCCCCCGTCGCCGCTTTGCTGCTACGCTCCCCCTCCTCCCTTCCCTTCAGCCCCTCCCATAGTTGGTAACAGACCACCTGCAACTGCACCGGCTCGACGTACTGCCCGGCGACCGTGCCTTTCTGCCCGGCCACGCGCACCTGGCGCAGGTTGTCGGCCAACTGCTCGGCCACACCCTCGGCAAAAGGCCGGCCAGCCAGCTCGGCCGGTTTGCGGATGGCCTCCAGGCCGGCGGCCACGCCCATGCGCTCCATGTAGAAGCGGGCGCGCAGCCGGTTGAAGACCAGCGGCGCGTAGGGGTCGAGCGCGGCCACGTAGTCCTCGCGCAGGCTCAGCACGACCCAGAGATTGGGATCGGCCTGCAACGCCGCGTCGAGCTGGCGGAAGAAGCCCTCCCGCTCGCGCCAGCGGTCAGGGTGGCCGGTGATGATCTCCTCGAACTGGTCAATCACCAGGGCGAAGCGCGGGGCCGGCCCCGCGTCCGCAACCGGGAGCGCCGCTTCTCCCGTGCAGGGGCCGGCTCGGTCGCGGCCGCCGGGTCGTAGCGCCAGGCCAAGCCATCGTCTGTCACCAGGCGCTCCAGGAACTCGCTCAGCCCCAGGTGCGCCCACTGCGCCGGGCTGCCCCCGCCCCCATCCAGGCCGGCCATCAGGTTGAAGAGGAAGATGTTGTCCACCTGCGCCACGCCGGCCGGAAGCTGACCCGCCACGCGGCCCACGGGCAGCACGCTGAACCCCTCCTCCTCACGCAGTTGCGGGATCAGGCGGGCGTTGATCAGCGAGCTTTTGCCCGCGCCCGACTGGGCGTAGAAGAGCAGCAGCCGTTCGGAGACGACGCGCGCCAGCAGGCCGGCCGCCTCCGTCTCGCGGCCGAAGAAGCGCTTGCGGTCGGCCGCGGTGAAGGTGCGCGGGCCGACGTAGGGGTTGGTGGGGGTGTCGGTGGTGGGCATAGCGTTCCTCTTCCAGGGGACACAAATGAAGCTCGCAGATTGGAATCGAGGCTTTAGCCGGTCTGACCGCCTGAAGGCTCGATTCCTTTGCACGTGGTCTACATGATTTCCCGATCAGACCCGCGGCAATCCCGCGGCGTAGGCGCTCAGCGTCCGCCAATCCACCTCGAAGCGCGCCTCGCGCTGGAGGTAGTCGTGCAGATAGGCCCGTTCGGCCTCGCTGGGCGGCAACTGCACGCAGATGCCGCGCTTCTCGGCGCGCGCGTCGTCCGACCTGATCAGCCCGGCGTAGAGGCGCGAAAGGCCCAACTGTTGAGGCTGAAGCCCAGCACCAGCAGGTCGCCGCTGAGCGCCTTGCGCACCTGGGCCGGCACGCTGTCGCGCTTATCGTCCCCGCGGCCCAGGTTCACGTCCACCAGGAACTCCAGGTAGTCGTCCTCGGTCAGCACCAGCGAGCTGGAAGTGCTCTCCAGCCCGAACAGGTGGCAGACCAGCGGGAAATCCCCCGGCTCCCGCCCTGCGGGCACATCGGCGATGCGCGGATCAATCAGGTCGCGCAGGTCCTGGCGCCAGCGGATCACCGTGCTGCGCGGGGTCTTGCCGGCCCTGACCAGCGCGGCCTCCAGGAAGGTGTAGGGGCTGGTGGTCAGCAGGACGCGGAAGGGCAGATTGGCCAGCACCTGCAGCGGATCATCGGGGCCGCGGTCGAAGCTGGGATAGCCCAGCACCCCGGCGAACCCGGTCACCGTGGTGGCGGCGAACCGCGCCTCGGCTTCCGCCAGCAGATCGGCGTCAGCGCCGTGCGCCTCGGCCTGGGCATAGATGAAGTTCTTGACGAAGTCGCAGAAGTCGGCGCGCAGGTCGTTGTGGGTGAAGTCGCCGCCGGTCTGCACCGCCTCGCGCTGGCGGTTCAGCTTGCAGAACTTGGCGATACGCGGCAGGTTGTCGCGGTCGTCCAGCGGGTAGCCGGTGTATTCGGCATACGCCTCCGCCAGCGACGGATGGCCCGGCAGGACCAGGTCGAAGATCGCCTCATCGCTGAGGATCGGCACGGCCAGGCCGCTCTTGATGCTGTCGGTCAGGCCGGGGCGGGTCTGGCGCTGTTGGCGCAGGTCTTTCATGTTGGCTCCTCCAGGATCATGGCGACGCGAAACCCGCGCCAGGCGATGCGGCTGTCGGGCAGGGCGTTGCCGCGCGCGGTGCAGCGCAGATCGGCCGGCTGCGACTTGAACGACCCGCCGCGATGCACCAGCCGTGCCTGCGCGGGCAGTTTGGTCGGGGCGATGATCTCGCGGCCGTGCTTGCGGTCATAGGGATAGCCGAAATCGGGTTGGCCGGGCTGGCTGCCCCACAGCGAGCGCGTCCACTCCTGCACGTTGCCCAGCAGATCCTCGACGCCATACCCGCTGGCGCCAGCCGGATGCGCCGTCACCGCGGTCGTCCCGCTGCTCGCCGCATTGCACCGCCCCTCGGCCCACTCCGCGCCCCACGGATAGCGAGGTGAAAGCCCCTCCCCCGCGCGCGGGGGAGGGGTGGGGGCCTCTCTCCCACTCCGCCTCGCTGGGCAAGACGTAGCGGCGAGGCTTACACTGCTCGCTCAACCAGGCGCAATAAGCCACGGCGTCGCACCAACTCACGTTGGTCACAGGGTGATCCAGCAGGCCGGCCGGCGGCTCGCGGTTGAACCAGCCGGAGGGCGCGGGCTGGGCTTTCACATCCGTGATGAACGCGGCATACTCACGCACCATCACCGGGTACCTGCCGATGCGGTAGTCGGGCAGGTTCACGGTGCATGAGCGCTCCCACACCGGCGCGGCCGGGTCGGCGCGGCCCATGCGGAACGGGCCACCGGGGATGGGTATCGTCACCGGCTCGAAGTCGCGCAGGTCCAAAACCGGCTGCAGGAGCGCCTGGACCGCCGCGCGGCGGATGGCCGCCAGGTCAACCGCAGGGCCGGTGACGTTGATGGTCACTGGCCCCTGGATCGCGCCCACGGCGATGCCGGTCACGCGGGCATTGTCTTGCACCATGTCGGCCGTGACACCGACATGGATGTCGGTGCTCCTGGACGCCCGCTTGATCGCGCTGTCGTCTGATGAAGTGATGGGAAGTGTTTCGTCCACGGGTGACCCTTTCCTGGTGCGTTCCGGTCCTGGGGAGTTGATCCTCCTGCAAGCTCAGGTGGGCATCGCTTACCGCAAGAATCGAACCAAACGTGAGCAAGTATAACTCTTTCGGCGATTATGCGCAAGGGCTTGGGCGGATGTGTGGCGTCTCTGTCTCGCACCACATCCTGCTGAGCAAGACCTGGAGCGTGGGCGCCAGGTCCTCGGCGATGCGTGCCGGGCAGGAGCAGCGCGTCGCTTGCAGGGTCCCTGCGAGCCCGAGCAACGGATCGCGCCGCCGGTAGATCACATCGTAATCGCGCGGCAGCAGGCCGGCTTGCAGCAGCGAACTTTTGCCCGCGCCCGACTCCGCGTGCAGCACCGCCAGCCGGCCCGCCAGCCCGCGCACGCCCTGCACCAGCAGTTCCAGCTCCAGGTCGGCCGCGGCCTTCGCCGCCTCCTCCGCGGTCAGCGCGCGGCCGTGGATGGTCTGGATCTGGATGATCAGGTCGCGCTGGGCGGTGGCCTGGCCGATTTGAGCGCCGATGACCTGACCGCCGGTCATCGTGCCGGTGTGCTGCGTGACCTCGATACGCGTGGAGGGCGGGTCAGGCGTGGGATCTGGGCTGCTCTTAGTCATGCGCTATCCTCGTGATCAGGTCAGGTACAACTCGATGCGTTGCTTCCGGCTGGTTCGCTCGCCGTCGAGCCATATGGGACAGATGCAGGGTGTGGCGGGTGGTGTTTGGAGCCCGGAAGCGTTTGGATCACGAAGCCGCGAAGTCTCACGAAGGCCGCGAAGCGCGAAGCCCACGAAGACCCCCGCCACGGCGAGCGCCTTCGCGCTTCGTGTACTTCGCGGCGCTTCGAGTCTTCGTGATCCAAATACCCCGCCCATGCACACCCTCACTCGCCGGCCGGCAGGTCGGGACAGGTCTTACGGTAGGGCCGGTCGCCCATGTACTGCTGCCATTCGGCCTGGCTGAGGTTGCGGCCGGCGATGCGGCAGGCGCGCGTCATCCACGACCGCGGGGCGACGTCCCACAGGATGATGGTGTTGTCGCCGCTGCCCGAAGCCAGCATCCGGCCGTCCAGGCTGAAGGCCACGCTGCGTCATGCACTCCCCGCGGTCAGCGCGCCTGGGGCTGATATGGATGAAAGGGATCATGGTTGCTGCGCCTCCTTGGCCGGACCAAACACATGCTCGGCGACGAGCACGGGCATAACAGGTCGTATTGCCTTCATTATACCTTTGCAGTATAATCTCCCATAGATAAGGAGTCATCTGACCATGCCCGAGGTATCGCGCTTTTTTGGAATCATCATCACGATGTATTACGAAACGGGCACGCATCAACACCCGCACTTTCACGCACGCTTCGGTGAGTACCGGGCCAGTCTTACGATTGACCCGCCCGCTTTGCTGGTTGGCGCCATGCCGAGACGCCAGCAACATCTGATTCTGGCCTGGGCAGAGCTCCATCAGGAGGAGCTGCTCGAAAACTGGGATCGGGTGGTGCAGGAAGGCACACTGCGTCACATCAAGGGCCTGGATTGAAGGGGCAGTGTATGAACCAGATACTTGACGAAACCTCATTGCATGACGTGACCGATTTTACATTTGTCAAGAACTACGTCTTGAATGTGCGCTTCGACGATGGCGTCGAACGCACCATTGACTTCGAACCGATACTCCTGGGGCCTCTCTTCGGCCCGCTGCGCGATCTGCATCTGTTCAGGCAGGTCAGGGTAGACACCGACCTGGGCACGCTGGTCTGGCCCAACGGGGCGGACATTGACCCCAATGTCCTGTACGACTGGCCCCGGCACGTTGACGCCATCATTCAGCGCCGCCGGCAACGTTGGGCAGCGGACTACGGCGAGCAGGGTAGCCGCGAGCGGTTCGACCGCGTGCTGCAGAAGGTCGCCGAGGCGAATCGAGAGCCTTACGACGCTGACCGGTTCCCAGATAGCGCCGATGTGAAACCCGGGGAGAAGCCTGGTCAGAACTGAACAGCCGGTGTGCCATAGCTCCTCAAAGGTGGTCGCTGCTTCCGTGCGGACACAGATTGACAGTCCTAATACTTGTAGGTACAATCCAACGAAATGACGATCAGAACCAGGAAGGAGAACTCGCATGACGGCTATCTCCTACCGAGAGGTCCTGGCTTCAGCCAGGCGCATGCCACTTGACGACCAGGTAGAACTGGCGGCTGAATTACTCAGGGGCCTGCGATCGCTGCTGCGCACAACGCCAAACCCTGAGCAAAGACCAGCCCTTGAGTCGCTTCCTGGCCTCAGCCGGTCCGAGCTGCGCACATTGGCCGACGCGGTTGTGGCGCCGGGGCGCCAGACAGTCCTCCAGGCCTTGCTCGAAGCGAACCGCAGCGGCCCGCTTGCGCCTGACCAGGCGGCTCGCCTGGATGATCTCTTGGCCCAGACTGACGAAGTGGCCCTGTTGAAGGCGCGCGCCAGATATACACTATTGACCATGTTGTTCCTCTAGCAGCAGGCAGAACCACCGCTGCCGCTAACCTCTGCTTGAAACCCTACGCATGAATCGCCCCGTACTTCTACAGATGCGCCGCTATTGGATCCCCCTGGGGCTGCATCCGCCAGCCGTGTGACCTCGTTGACCGCGGTGGTCAGCCGCGGGATGCCGTTGGCGTAGCCGACAGTCACCGGGGCCTGAGCCTGCGGCGCCGGCCGATCTGGTTTCGCTTTGCGCGGTGGCTCTTCTGCGTTCATGCGGCGACTCCTGATGGGGTGTGGTGATCGTGTGTCCACTCATGCGGCGCAAGCCAGCGGCTTGCGTCACAACGAGTCAATCACCACGCCGGTGGCGCTGCCGCCCTGGCCGACGGTGTCAATGTCCATGTCCACCCTGGCGCTGCCGCCGCCGATGCGATCGAAGGTTGCGCCCACCACCTTGCCATAGACCGTGCCGGAGACGCCCACGGTCACGCTGAGCTTGCCTTGCAGCATCTCGCGCACCCTGGCCCCCAGCACCTCGCCGCCGGCCGCGACCTCCTTGACCCGGAGGTTCACGTCCACTTCGGCGCCCTTGCGGGCCTGTGCGCGCACCTCGGCGTCCTCCGAGCCGGCGAAGAGCTGGCCGTCTCCCGCGCGCAGGTAGAGCACCGGCACGCCCCAGTCGCGGCCCTCCTTGTCGGCGTTGTACGCGGCGATGCGACCGCCCGTCACTGCGGCCTCGACCGGCAGCCCGCCGACCAGCGCCCGGTAGAACTGCTGGCTGAACGCAATCGCGCAGTCGTCGCGGATGCTGTACTGGTTGGCGACCACGGCCGGTATCTCGGCCTTCACCAGGCTGGGCGCGACCCCGCTCCAGACGTTGATCCCATCGCGGCGGCCGGTCTCGCAGCCGGCAAGCACCGCCAGGCGGAGGCTGTGGCCGCGCAGGTTGATGCCCAGTTGCTCCGCATCCACGAACTGATCGTCGAGGGCCAACAGGCCGGCGCCGGAATAGACGCCCGGCGCATCGGTCATCTGGTTACGGTTGAAGATGCCATGCCCGGCAAAATGAAAGATCGCCGCGCCTTGCTGGATCGCATTCTGAATGTCGGCCAGGGCCGCGTTCTCGATGATCGTCTGCTCGATTCCAGCCTGGGCATCCAACGCAGCCTTCAGATTGGCGATCTCCTGGCCCAGGTTGAGCGGGGGCAAGTCGGGGTTGGCTGAAAACGCCGCCACCAGGCGGATCGGCCCGGCTTTCGTCGCCGCAACGGGCACCGCCAACGCCTCGTGCCGCACGATCGCCACGCGTGGGTCGAGGGCCAGGAAGCCGTCCATGCCATCGCCGCCGCCCGCCCGATCCACGTACAGGTATTCCCAGGGGATGGCGGCGAGCTGATGGGGCAGGCGCAGCCGGAGCCGCAGCCCGGCGTCGGGACCGAGCATTTTCAGGCTGCCGGCGAATAGTTCCCGCACGCCGACCTCCGCGCCCGCCGGGCCGGGCGGCAGCAGGAGCAGCGCCAGGGTGCGGCCCAGCGCGATCAGGCCGGCCCGGTCCAGCTCGCGCGTATCAAGCTGCCGCAGGGCCTGCTGCAGCTCCCCATCGTCGTACTCGACGGGGACAGCCTGGTCGGGCGCCATCTCACCGGCCGGAGATGCGAACACCCGCACCTTGAAACGGCCGATCATGCGGCGGTCTTCGGCGCGGGTGCGGGTGGCTTCTGCGACCTCGATGGTCATATCGTGATAGATCATGTCTTTGAGTTGCACGGCTTCCTCCTGCCGGGGTGATAGCTCCGCTGGTTTCATTGAGTTGCGCAGCCTCGTTTCACGCATAGTGGGCATGATAGGCCCGCAAGAAATCAAGCCACCGCAGCGGCGGCTGCGCAAAGGCCACCTGATCATAGTAGGGCGAGAGCCGGTTCCCACCGCCGGGCGGCATCAGGTAGAAGGAAACGCCGCCGATGCCGTCGAACCAGTCCCCGACGTGGCCTTCGGCCAGCACGGCCGGGCCGCCCGGCCGCAGCGCAGTCAACACCGCCTGGCTGGCTGCGGCCACCGGGGCCGAGCTCGAGCCAGCCAGGCGCCGTGCCACCGATCCGATGTCCCAGAGGTGATAGTCGAACTTGCTCAGGCCGCGGCCGCCTTCCCTGGTCTCCTGACGCCGGGCGGCGGTCTGCGCCTGCCACACAGCCGGCGCTTGCCCGGCGATGTCGGCGGCAAGCGCGGCGGCCAATCTGCCCACCGCGGCGGCCAGCGTGTCAACGCCGGCCAGGTTCAATGCCACTTTGGTCACATCGCCCGCGCGCGGGGGGTGGGCGCGATAGAAGTCGGTGTAATGGCGGACAACGGCCCGGCCCAGGTCGGCGCCCGTCCATTCCGGATGTTCTGCCAGATCGCCGAAGATGAGGCCATACGGCCAGCTATGACCCGGCACCAGCTCCGCGGAGGCGACGTAGTAGCGCACGGAGCGGCGGACCTGATAGGCAACCTCCAGGCTCGCCATCAGGCAGGCGTCCATGCCGAGTAACTCCAGCGGCTGGCCAAGCATCTCACCGATACGGGTGGCGACACGCTCGAGCTCCACCGTGTCGAGCGAATGCCCGGTCCCATCATCGAAGAGCACGGCTCGTTCCGATGGCTTGGTGGACGCCAGCATCTTCGCAATCGTGGAACGAAAGAGCACCGGGTTGCTGAGTCCCGCGACCCGTTTCGCTGCGCCGGCGGTCATGTGGCCGGCGCCGTGGGACTCGATGCCGATCCTCTCGATCTCCTCGGGCCGCCAGCCCGTGCCGTGGCTCCACAGGATCAGGCCATAGCGCTCGGCCGGATGCTGCCGGAAGAGCCAGGCCGCGGTCTCGATCAGCCGGTCCGGGTCGCCGGAGTCGAACTGGGCCAGGTGTTCCGCCTGTTTGAGCTTCCCCGGTTTCCCGACCAGGATGCGATCCGCGCCCATGCTGCTGTCCACGAGCACGCCGTGGATCACCTCCGGGCTGCTGCCCACGGCTGCGATCTGCTGCAAGCTCTCCTGCCCCAGCTCCTCCAGGTTGTTGTGGCTGGCAATGTAGGTGAGGATCGTCCACTTTGTGACCATCTGATTTACTCCCGGTCAAACGGCAATCAACGGCGTGCCGTCGCCGTCGGCCTGTGCGACCCACCCGCGCGCGGTCTGGCCTGCGGTCACGCAGCTTACTGCCCACCACGTCAGCCCATCCATCGGCTTCGGCCCGTCGAGGATGGTGAGGCGTGCCCGCGGGCAAGGCGGTCAGGACGTCGCCGGCCAGTTTGTTGATGCGACCTGGGCTGCGGCGCACTTTGACGCCGTCAGCGGCGATCACCGTGGCTTGTTGGCCCGGTTGAATTTTGATCGGATTCATGGCCAAGATTGGTTTGCCGTGCCCGCCGCCATCCGGCTTCATAGGCCCAACGACCGGCCCGGCCTGGCTTGCCAGCAGCGCTGACCGCTTCTGGTAAAGATCGAACAACTCATCCCAATCCTCCTTGCCGTGGATCACCCAATCCATACCCGACAATCCGTCGCCATCGTTGTTGTCGAAGCCTTCCATGAACCCCCACTGCATGTAACCGCGGGCCTGCAAGTGGTTGAACCATTTGTCCATGTCCTTTTCGACGCAGTCCCGCCGCCTGCCGCCGGCAGCGCAGGCCGGAATGTGAAACTTGGGGTCGCGCGCGGCTTCCTTCAGGGCCTCCGGGCCGGAAACGAAGCCCGCTTCCTCCACGATGATGGGCTTGGGGGGATTCAGCGACAGCGCCAGTTGGGCATCGCTTTCCTCTTTATGTTCATTGACACCGTTGTAGGAATGCACGGTAATGAAGTCGAAGAAAGGCGAGCTCAACAGCCGCAGCCGCTCGGCACGCCGATTCGGGTCATCCGGATCCATGTACGCGTGTTGCGTACTGATCATCCCGGTGGTGACCAGTTGATTGGGCGCCAACCTTTGCGCTCCCGGCCACCTTCAGCATGAAATTGACGAACTCCGTCGGTTGGTGATCAAGCTTCAGCTCGTTGCCCGGCTCCCAGGCCATGATACTCGCGCGTTGACTAAACTGCGGCACGACCTTCTGCACGAACTTCAAATAGTTCTCGTCATAGCGCTGCGTAAACCACTTCCTGCCGAGGAGCTTCTTATTGTTCCAGGCGACAGAGTAGCAGCGATCCTCATGATCCCCTTCGTCGTCGCCGAACACCTTGAAGTGGGTATCGTTATAGAGGTTGGTCAGGCACACGATCAGGTACATGTGCCGGAAGTCCTTCTCGATCATCTGGAGGAGCGCCTCGAGCCGGTCTTCGATATGGTTGGTGGCGCGCCAGTTCACGTTGTCCACAGGCAGAAAGACCCGCGCCACGCGCCCATATCGCTGGCCTTTGGGCTGCTGTCGGGCATTTGCGTAGGGGAATTTGTCCGTGCCGTAGTGTACCAGACCTCGCAGGTTAACGCCAATGAAACGGAAGGCGCGGTTCTCCAACACAAACTCGCTGCCCCGCACCTGCACGAGTGGGATGCCCAGGGGCGAGACCGGGAGGCCTTTGGCTGGAACGACCTTCAAGTGCTTGAGATGGACCGCCAGCTTCAGTTCGCCGTCCACGACGATGGTCTGTGCCCACGGCTCATAGCCCTCGACATGCACCTCAAGCCGGTAGGTTCCCGGTGCGAGATCGCCGAACACGAAGCGGCCCGTCCTGCCCGTGTACTCCACTCGCACGTACTCGTCCCGCCCGATGTTGTGCGGCAGCAGGTAGGCTTTCTCAGCCTGGAACATCCCGCCATCGGCCGCCAGATCTGCGTTGCGCTCCAGCACCTCCCGCCGGAACTCTCGCCAGCTCAGGCCAACTACCTTGCCTTGTACATACCGCTGCCAGCACGTCCACCGGTCGCCCCCAAAACCGGTTATGGTCCGATCCCAGACAATCTTGTCCTTATCGGCATGTCGGTTCTCCGGCAGCAGATAGAGCCGATCCGGTTCGAAGCGGCCGCGGCTGGATTCCAGAGAGGGATTGACATGCACCACCTGGGTGCGAAACTCCTCCCAGGTGATGCCGCCAGTGGTCGGTGCGATGAGGCCCAGCCAGATACCCCGCAATGTGCCGGTCAGCCCGCGCGCTGATCGCGTCCAGGAAACCGCTTCCTGGTTGGCTGTCGTCGCGCGGGGATCGCTCCCCAGGATCGTTGTGTTACCGAACAGAGACACTGTGGCTCCATCGAGCGGAAAGCCGATGTCGTTGAGAACTCGACCGCGCAGCATGATATTCATCAGATTGACCCTCCGTTCATTTCGGCGCCTGTGATGGATCTGCGATCCAATTCATGATCTCGATCGGCCGGCCCTGGTTGTCGTCGCCGGTCAGGCGGAACGACTTCCAGTCGTCCATCCACCCCACCTGGTAGAGGCAGGCGCCCAGCACGTATGCCTCATGCTGGCGCAGCAGGTCGTTGTACCAGTGCAGCGACTTCCAGTACTCCTCCTGACTCACCGTCTCGACCGTGTTCAGCCAGCCAACGTCGCCCGCCGTGCTGCCCGCATGCAGATGCGCCCGCGCCAGGCCAGCCTCAGTAATGATGGCCTGGTGCCGATTGCCGTACTTGGGGTCGGCGCGCAGCCCCTGCATGATGGCCGGAAAGAGGCCGGCGTCCGTTTTGACCGGTCGCTGGGTCAGGTGCTTGGCCATGGCCGGCCAGCCGTACTCGTGGAAGCCGAGATAAGTGTATTCCCCCAGCGTTTCGGGATACAACTGGATATACTGCTGCGCCTGCTTGAAGTTGCCCGCGCCGAAGTTGAAGGCCACAGCCTCGACGTCGGAGA
This sequence comes from Candidatus Amarolinea dominans, assembly GCA_016719785.1. Classification (NCBI taxonomy): domain Bacteria; kingdom Bacillati; phylum Chloroflexota; class Caldilineae; order Caldilineales; family Candidatus Amarolineaceae; genus Candidatus Amarolinea; species Candidatus Amarolinea dominans. The sequence continues at coordinate 134,297 of JADJYJ010000020.1, read as the reverse complement.
TGTAATCGCGCAACCGGCGGCGAAAGGCCACCTGCAACAGATCGTAGCGGCGGTGCTGCTCCCGGTTCGTACGATGCCACGCGTCATCCTGCTGCGCTGCCCCCTCCCACGATGGACCTTCGATCGGCTCGTTGAGGCTCATCCAGGCGTCCACCAGCAGCCGGCCGCCCGGCTGGTCAGGATAGCGTTTGAGCAGGAAGCTGCGGTCCTGGTTGAAGATCTTGTCCGCCAACCGCTGGCCGCGGCGACCGGATCCGGTCGTCCAGGTAGCGCCGCTGCTCATCGCGGTCCATCCCCAGCCGACCCACCACGAAGGTGTCCGGCGAGCGCCACTCGCGCATCTGGCGCAGCAGGTCGTCGTTCTTGGCCTCCAGGTGGATCAGGATCACCGGCGGCTTGATGCGCTCGAAGAGGCCCCACAGGCCGTGGTTGTCCTGCGACGAGTGCAGGTAAAAGCCGAGTTTACTGGTCATATGTTCCTCCGTCTACTGATCCCAACTGAACTTGCGCACAAACACCGGGATGCTCTGCACAGCTTCGATGGTCTGTGTTAGTTTGCCGCCCAGCATCAGGGAGAGGAGAGCGGCATCATGGCATAGCGGCCAGCCGTCAAACGCACAACCCAACCGGCGCAGCGTTTGCACCACTGCGCCATAGTCGCCGCCGATCACAGCCTGGGCTTCGGCCACCGAGAAGATGGGCCGGTCGCGCTCTGCCAACGTCGTGAGCAGGCGAGCGCCCGCCGGCCCGATAGTCTTGTTCGACATCGTCATGGTCTCATGTGCTCTTAGTGTCGTCTATCGTCATATTCTATGCATGCAATATCATTTGTCTAAACTCAGAACCCCTGTTCAGGGCCAGCGTGGGCGCAGCACCAGCTCGCAGTGGCCGCGCCCCTCCGCCGCAACCAGCGCCCGCTGCACCTGCCGCGCCTCCTCCGCCAGGTTGCGCAGGTAGCGCGCCCGGTCGTTGCGGTCGTTGGCGAAGGCGAGGAAGATGATAGGCTTGGCAGTGGTGGTCATGGGTTCACTCTCGGCAGGCCGAAGACGACGCTGGCCTCGCCCGCGGGCGCGTCCACCACAAAGGCACGGTAGCGCGCGCCCGCGCGGGTGATGAGGAGGTCGAAGTTGCGGTAGGTGGTGATGGTCATGGGTGAGCCTCCATATTTAGCAGGATGAGCGGTGCACTCACTCAGGTCTCAGCCGCTCCAGCGTCGCCGCGTCGAAGGGGTTCTGACCGGCCCGCAGCGCCTTGATCCACGCCGTGCGCGTGGCGATCTGATAGGGTGACCAGCGGTTGGCCTTCGCCTGCGCCAGCGCGAATTCGAAATCCTCGATCGCCCCCTGCACATCCCCCGACAACGCCCGCGCCAGGCCGCGACTGTCGCGGTTATCGCCATCGTCGGGCGCCAGCTTGACCGCGGTCTCGCAGGCGTCCAGCACCAGGGAGGCATGATTCCAGGTGGCGCCGAGCCAGCAAAGGTCTCTCCAGTCTTTGGCGGCAGCGTTCGGGTCGGCGGCCAGGCTGGCATTGGCGAAGCGCAGCGCTTGTTCTTGATTGTCCAGAATGCGCTGCGCCAGCGCTTCGGGTTTGATTCTCAGCTTCGGGTCGAGCTGCAGCGCCTCTCGGAAATCCTCGACCGCTGCCGGGAGATCCCCGGCGCGCGCCAGCGCCTTCCCTTGCTCGACCAACGCCAGCGCCTGGGCCTGGTCCATGAGCGGTTTTAGGCGGCCCTGGCCGGGCAGCTCCACCTCCGTGCCGACGCCAAACTGCCGGCGTTCGGCGGCAGTCAAGATCGGCGCCGGTCGCGAAATGCGCGCCACAGCCTGCAACAGCAAACGCTGCGGCGCATCCCACACCCACACCCGCACCGTGCCGTCATGCCCGCCGGAGAGGATCTGCGCCCCATCCGGGCTGTACGCCACCGACAAGACCCCACAACCACCAAATCCACAGCCATGGCCCTCCAGGCGGGCGGTCTGCTGGCCGCTGGCCGCATCCCACACCCGCACCGTGCCGTCCTCCCCGCCGGAGACGATCTGCGCCCCATCCGGGCTAGTCGCCACCGACCTGACAGGCTCGCCATGGCCCTCCAGGCGGGCGATCTGCTGGCCGCTGGCGGCATCCCACACCCACACCGTGCCATCCTCCCCGCCGGAGACGATCTGCGCCCCATCCGGGCTATGCGCCACCGAATTGACCCACCCGGCATGGCCCTCCAGGCGGGCGGTCTGCTGGCCGCTGGCCGCATCCCACACCCGCACCGTGCCGTCATACCCGCCAGAGACGATCTGCGCCCCATCCGGGCTAGTCGCCACCGACCAGACACTCCCGGCATGGCCCTCCAGGCGGGCGGTCTGCTGGCCGCTGGCCGCATCCCACACCCGCACCGTGCCATCCTCCCCGCCGGAGACGATCTGCGCCCCATCCGGGCTGTACGCCACCGAATTGACCCACCCAGCATGGCCCTCCAAGCGGGCGGTCTGCTGGCCGCTGGCCGCATCCCACACCCGCACCGTGCCATCATACCCGCCGGAGACGATCTGCGCCCCATCCGGGCTAGTCGCCACCGAATAGACCCTCCCGTCATGGCCCTCCAGGCGGGCGGTCTGCTGGCCGCTGGCCGCATCCCACACCCGCACCGTGCCGTCATACCCGCCGGAGACGATCTGCGTCCCATCCGGGCTGTACGCCACCGACAAGACCCACCCGGCATGGCCCTCCAGGCGGGCGGTCTGCTGGCCGCTGGCCGCATCCCACACCCGCACCGTGCCGTCCTCCCCGCCGGAGACGATCTGCGCCCCATCCGGGCTAGTCGCCACCGACAAGACAGTCCCGGCAGGGCCCTCAAGGCGTGCGGTCTGCTGGCCGCTGGCCGCATCCCACACCCGCACCGTGCGGTCAGACCCGCCGGAGACGATCTGCGCGCCATCCGGGCTAGTCGCCACCGAATTGACACTCCCGGCATGGCCCTCCAGGCGGGCGGTCTGCAGCCCGCTGGCCACATCCCACACCCGCACCGTGCCGTCAGACCCGCCGGAGACGATCTGCGCGCCATCCGGGCTATACGCCACCGACAAGACCCACCCGGCATGGCCGTCCAGGCGGCCGGTCTGCTGGCCGCTGGCCGCATCCCACACCCGCACCGTGCCGTCAGACCCGCCGGAGACGATCTGCGCGCCATCCGGGCTATACGCCACCGAATTGACACTCCCGGCATGGCCCTCCAGGCGGGCGGTCTGCTGGCCGCTGGCCGCATCCCACACCCGCACCGTGCCATCCTCCCCGCCGGAGATGATCTGCGCCCCATCCGGGCTATACGCCACCGACCTGACACTCCCGGCAGGGCCCTCAAGGCGGGCGGTCTGCTGGCCGCTGGCCGCATCCCACACCCGCACCGTGCCATCATACCCGCCGGAGACGATCTGCGCCCCATCCGGGCTAGTCGCCACCGACCAGACCCACCCGACATGGCCCTCCAGGTGGCCGGTCTGCTGGCCGCTGGCCGCATCCCACACCCGCACCGTGCCGTCAGACCCGCCGGAGACGATCTGCGCCCCATCCGGGCTATACGCCACCGACCTGACACCACAGAAACCATGTTCATCACAGCCATGGCCCTCCAGGCGGGCGGTCTGCTGGCCGCTGGCCGCATCCCACACCCGCACCGTGCCGTCAGACCCGCCGGAGACGATCTGCGCCCCATCCGGGCTGTACGCCACCGAACTGACACTCCCGGCATGGCCTTCGAGTTGGTTGGTCTGCTGGCCGCTGGCCGGATCCCACACCCGTACCGTGCCATCATACCCGCCGGAGACGATCTGCGCCCCATCCGGGCTATACGCCACCGAATTGACCCTCCCGGCATGGCCGTCCAGGCGGGCGGTCTGCTGGCCGCTGGTCGCATCCCACACCCGCACCGTGCCGTCCTCCCCGCCGGAGACGATCTGCGCCCCATCCGGGCTAGTCGCCACCGACAAGACAGTCCCGGCATGGCCGTCCAGGCGTGCGGTCTGCTGGCCGCTGGCCGCATCCCACACCCGCACCGTGCCGTCATCCCCGCCGGAGACGATCTGCGTCCCATCCGGGCTATACGCCACCGACCAGACCCACCCGGCATGGCCGTCCAGGCGTGCGGTTTGCTGGCCGCTGGCCGCATCCCACACCCGCATCGTGCCGTCAGACTCGCCGGAGAGGATCTGCGCCCCATCCGGGCTGGTCGCCACCGAATAGACAGGCCCGGCATGGCCCTCCAGGCGGCCGGTCTGCTGGCCGCTGGCCACATCCCACACCCGCACCGTGCCGTCCTCCCCGCCGGAGAGGATCTGCGCCCCATCCGGGCTGGTCGCCACCGAATTGACCCACCCGTCATGGCCGAACAGAAGTTGCTGCGGTTCCAGGTCGGAGGCGCGCCAGGTGCGGATCGTCCCATCCGCGCCCCCAGAGACGATCCACTGCCCATCGGGGCTGAAGACAGCGCTGTGGACTGCCCCCTGGTGGCGCCTGCTTGTGGGCGGGAAGGTCCGCCGCCAGTGGGGACTGCCCAGGGCGTTGCGCAGGCGCGGTCGGCGTTGACGGTGTGATCGGTCAGCCAGGCATCCCGGGCCAGGATGAGGGCCAGGTCGCCGGGCCGATTTTCTGCACGTATCAGGAGTTGGCTCTGCCCCGCCAGGTTTTCAGCCAGGGCGCGGCGGGCCTCGCGTTCAGCTACAGCCTGTTTCGCCAGCGCGATCCTCTCATTCTCAAGGGCAACCCCCCGTTGCCACAAGGCCAGCCCGCTTAACAAGAAGACGACAACAACGAACACTGTCACAGCGCCAAAGAGCTTCTGTCGAAACCCGGAACGCTCGCGCACGCTCTCCCGCACGAACTCCAGTTCGGCCCCGTTTACCCAGGCATCCGGCGCGGGCGCTTCTTTCTTCGGGGAACAATACGCTTCTCCCAACGAAGACGTTCCTGCAGCCCTTCGCGCCTGCGGCCCGCCGGCCATAGCGTCTCCTCCACCTGCGGCAGCTTGGGATCGGCGTGCCACAGCTTGGTCTTCTCCTTGTTGTCCGCCAACCAGCGCCCGACCTGGCCTCTCAAGTCTCGCTGCAAGCCCCACTGTTGGCTGCTATCCACCAGCCACCCGCGCAGTTCCGACCACGTGTCGATCAGGGCGCTGTGTCCCAGTTGCACGCAGCGGGGTCCCTCGGCGTCGGCGCTGATCACGACCAGGCCCTGTTCGGCCAGCCCGGCGATCACCGCCGCGGCGCGGGCCGTGGCGAGCGGGTCGGCGTAATGGAACTCGGCCTGCTCCACCGGGTCGCGCAGCACGATCTGGTTGCTGTCATTTACATCCACCAGCCGCAGCAGCACGTGCTGCATGGCCTGCCTGTCATCGGCGGGTAAGCCCTCGTAATACGTGTTCGCCAGGTCGGCGACAACGCCGTTGACGCCTCCCAGGGCCAGGTTATCTTCCGCCGTCAGCGTATTGTCATCCGGCAGGCGCCGCCGCTGCATCCGATCGATGTACTGCCGGACCATCCGCAGCAGGGTTTCGTTGAGCAGGGGCAGCGCGGCGGGTTGATGTTCTACTGCATCCAGCAACCCATCCACCAATGCTCCGGCAGGGGCGAAGGAAAACCCCTGCTGTGCGGCCGGCTGCTCGATCACCTGGCGCAGCGCATCGCGTTCCATGGACGCAAGCGGGTAACAGTCTGCCGATGGCAGCACAGGCGCGTTTGCGTCACCATCCGCCGCGTCCCCGACATACCAGCGGTCGCTGCGCACTGTGAGGACGAGGTGCAGCGTGTCCTGTTGCGCCGCCGCGGCCAACTGCGCCCAGAAACGAACCCGTTCCTCCGGCTCAGTCCGGCTGAACAGCAGCGCATCGGCGTCGATCGCCAGCAGCAGGCACTGCCCCAGGTGGGCCTGGGCCCAGGCTGCGGCCCGGGCGGTCGGGCCGACGTCAGCCTGCCCCAGCGCTTCGGCGGTTGCCTGTGGCTCGGCGCCGGCCAGGTGCGCGGCAAGGAACCGGTCCAGGGCCGCCAGCGCGTCCTGGCCGGCAGCGACCGGCGGGTCCTGGCCCGGCGGAAATGGCGGCAGGACGCGCCAACGCTTCTCGCCGGCGGTCGTCGGGCGCTCGGACGTGCGCTTCAGCCGCGGCAACAGCCCGGCCTGCACCAGGCTGGTCTTGCCGACGCGCGATGGGCCGATCACGGCGACCAGGGGTGTGAGGCAACTCGCTGCGCCAGCTCGCCGATTTCCTGGTCGCGGCCGGCAAACAGGTAGTCATACTCGGCCCGGTAAGGACGCAGGCCGGGCCAGGGGTTGTTCTTCGGGTCGCTGAGATCGGGCTCCGGCTCCAGCGTCACCTGCGCGCCCGGCAGTAGAAAGATATATTCGCCCTGATCATGGCCCTTGCCGATCAGCGTCCAGATCCCCGGCGTCTGTCTGGCACGCCCTTGAGCGAGCGCCTCGGCGACGTGGAGATAGAGCTCGGTGGCCGTCACGACGCCGTCCCGTCCGGGCGGCCGGCCCCAGGTGTTCGGGTGGTTATCCGGGTCCAGGGCTTCGAACAACGCCTGGGCAAAGGGCGAATGCTCCTGGTCATCGCCCTCGCGCTGCCCTAGTTGATAGCGCCCAAAGCTGGACCGGTCCGCCGCCTGCTGCCTGGCGCCGGCCGAGGTGATGACCTGGCGGGTCCGAGCGCCGACAAAACGGTTGAGGTATTCCCAGTAGACGCGCGTGGGGCGCCCCCCGCGGCCGCGGACGGCTTCCGCGGTGGCGGTGGGCAGGGCGCCGGCCGAGCAGCAATCGAGGATGATCAGAACATGTTGGCACGGGAGATCCGCCAGAGCCTGCTGGACGAAGTCCATCCGCAGGAGGGTGCCTTCGTCGTCCGGGTCGGCGTCCTGCGGGAAGAGGAAGCTCTTGCGCGTGCTGGCATCGGCGTCCCCATGGCCGGCGAAATAGAAAAGCACGCGCGTCTTCGGGCCGCACTCTCGCACGCGAGCCGGGAGCGTCTTCTCCAACAGCGTGCGCAGCGCGTCGCCGGTCGCCTGCTCGTCATACAGCGGCATCGGTACCATCTCGTAGCGGTCGAGCGGATCGCGGCGATCGTCCTGCAGGAGGGCGGCGAGTTGTGCGGCGTCAGGCCGTGCGGTGTGCAGCATCCGCACTTTCTGCGGGAACTTGTACGCGTTGATCCCGATGATCACCGCCAGGCTGTGCTCAAACTGCTGCTGGAGAGCGTCCACCGGATAGCCGCCGGAAGGATTCACGAGCACCGCCCGTGTCGAACCATCGGCGTTCTCGAGCTGATCTTCAACAAGATCTACCATGTCCCCCTCCCGCAGTGCGCATACTGCACGATACAATTACCGCGCAGGCAGTTCGGTCTTGCTCGATGCACGCTCGTGCAGGAATCCCACGATTTCGCTGCGATGGCCCACCGGCGCGCCGGCGGCGAGATAGGCGAAGAAGGCGCTTTCGACCTCGGCTAGGGTCTCCCGGCGGATGCGCTCGCGGATGGCCTGGCCCAGATAATACCAGGCGCGCGCGTTGCCGGGGTCTTGCCGGGTTGCCTTGCGCAGCTCGCTCACGGCGCGGCCATAGTCCGTTTGGGCGGCTAGGAGCAGGCGACCCAGATGATAGCTGATCTCCGGTGCGATCTCCTCTGGCGTGACGTCGTGCGCGGCCACCTGGTTCATTTCCATCTTGGCCGGCGTTGTTGCGGCAACAGCGGCTTCCAGGGCAGCCAACGCCTGCTCATAGTCGCCCACCACGCCGAAGGCCACGCCCAGGTTGAGCCAGCCGTCGGGGTGGATCGCGCCTTGTTGCTGGCGCTCACCGATCTGGCGCGTGAGCAGCTCGATGGCGCGATAGACGGCATCCAGTTCGATGCGGGTGGCAGTCGCGAGAACTGCTTCGCGCTGCGGCTTGAGATCGAAGGGCCGCTCGTCCACTGATCCAAGGAGGACAGGCTCCGCCATGGAGTTGGCAAGCTCCACCGTCTGCGCCACCGCGACCCAGCTGCGGTAGGTGAGGCTATTTGGATCAGATCTTTCCAGAACCCGCAAGAGACCAGAGGTCCAGCCACCGTGTTCCCGCCCTAGCGATTCACCAGAGAACTTCTGCCGTTCGAACGCACCTTGTGCATACACCGAGGCCCTGCCTAGCAATGCCCAGTCTCCTTTGTCAATGTCAGGAGCATCGAGCGGCACAACTGCAAATGCGGAGCGTGTCGCGGGAGAGTTTGTGACATCGCGCTGTTCAATCTGGCTGATGTCGGCAATCGAGACCAGGTGCTGTGCCAAGGCGGCCTCGCGAGCAAGCTCCATCAACCCGAGTTCGCCCACGTTTTCGGAGCGGCTATCGGTGCAGACCAGGGTACGGGTACGAAAGCGCCGTTCCGAGCGTACCTCAAACTGGGTGCTGCCATAGCCGCCAAAGTAGAAGAGCGCCGGCTCATGCTCTGCTTTCTTTGCCAGGGTGCGAAACTCCATCATCACTCGCTCTCGGGTCGCCTCCTCGTCAAGCAGCAGGACGATGTTCTCGGGCTGAAATCCCAGCCGCTGAACGAGCGCGTCCCGCATGGCACAGGCGTCGTTCGCTGCACCGGAGAGGGGTCGCATATCTGGGCTAAGGTACCGGCCAATCCCCACGACCAACGCGTGGCGGTGAAGGTTGGTTAGTTCATCAGCCTGCTCGATGAGGCTCTGAACATGCGGCGACGCCGCGGACGATGGGTGCGCCAGCAGCCGGCGAAATGTATCGCGGGCCGCGGCGTACTGCCTGGCCGCGACCTGGGCCTTTCCCAGGGCGAGCAAGGCCTGGGGGTTTTCTTCTCCTGGTTCGCGGCCATTGTCAGTGCGGCGATGGCTTGTTCCAGCCGCCATGGGCCAGGAACGCCCGCCCAAAACTGAGATGGGCCTGGGCATAGGGCCGATCTCCAGAGCCAGGAAGCGTTCGTATGCTTTCGACAGTCGACCAATGTCTCGGTGGGATAGGTCCATTGCTCAGGGGCTATCAACTGAGAATGGTGCCTGGGGTGACCTTGGGACCGAATACTGACTGGTCGGATTTGCCTGTCAGCACGGGGTCTGATTCTCTGACCGCCTGCTCTATCAACAACTTGGTCTGATTGGCCAATCAGTGCTCCAAGGGTTGCAGCACTCTTCGCCATCCGCGTGCAGCTGTGCCAGGGCTAAAGGTAAAGAGGCCATGCGGTCTGAAGGTTTCATCAGTCTCATCTCCAAGGCGTTGTTCTCTGGCTGTCTGCCCCGGCTCTGCTGCCAGAAGCAGCGCGTAATCGCCGGCCTGTTCGGCAAGGTCGATGGCAAGGTTGACTGGCATGCCGTCAATGATCAGTGCCTTGGACGAGGATGGGATGGCAAGTAAACGTTCGTGTAGTTGAGATACAGTGGCTGTAGGGCCATCGTAGGTCATGAGCAGGGACCGTTCCGGCGTTGCATCTGCGGCGCCGCTGCCGTCCGTCTTCTTGGTCGCAAAAAAGCCCACACCGGAGAGATAGATAACCACCGGGTCGTTGGATTGAGCATGTGCGGCCAGATCTTGCAGGGCCCGTTCGATGGCCTGCCAGGTAGCTTGTTCATCCAACAGGACGCTCACATTACTTTCAGCGAAACCATAGTCTGTCGTGAGCACGCGCCAGATGAGCGCGACATCATTCGCCGGGCCATCTAATTTCCATCGTTCATATTCTCCAGGCGCGTGTTTGCCGATGCCGATGAGCAGGGCGCGGGGGACGATCGGCTGCTTCAGCAAGGCCAGGCAGTATCTGCTCCAGGATGCGTAGTCGTTGCCATGGCACCGTTCGAGATACTGGTGCAAGCTGGCAATTGCCCCCTCGCTGTCCCCCTCCGCGGCCTGGGCCAGCCCTAGCATAAACAGCGCGGGCGGCGGCAGTGCGTCTCCCTGGCGCTCCCTGCGCCGGGCACCTCCATCGCCCGCGCCGCGTCCCCTGCAGCCAGCCAGGCTTGAGCCAGCCGCCAACTAGCCTCCGGCAAAGCGATCCCGCCCAGGCTCGCCAGCCGCAACGCCTCCTCGAACTGGCGTGCAGTTGAGCGGTAGCGGTCCGGCTCGTCGGCGATGCGCGCCAGCTCGAACAGGCATTGGCCCAGCTCCAGGTGCTCCTGGGCGTCAATACCGCCCGTGATAGCCAACGGCAGATCCCGGTCGAACGGGTTGGAGCCGATGGCCGGGTGCTGGCTGTTGCCGGTGGCCTGCTGCACCTGGTGGCGCACGTAGTCGAAGAGTTCCCCGACCGCTACTTTGCCATCGCGCGGCTGGCTGGAGCCATCCGCCGCCGCGCAGCCCCTCTAACAGATAGTGGGTGAACACGCCGTGGCCGTCGCCCCAGCGTGCATCCTCCTGCGAGGTCTCGCTGGCCTCAGCCGAGGTGAGCAGCGCCAGGCCGCCCCTGGCCGCGCTCATGGCGTCCAAGTAGGCGTTCATGACGCCGGCTTCCGCAGTCGCCTGCGGCGGCCGATGCCCCCGCCGAGGCCGCCGCTGTGACAGGTGTCGGCCAGGATCACAACCCGCTCGGCCAACAGGTTCTCGCGCAGCGAGAGGTCAATCTCGCGCATGGGCAGCGCGCTGCCGGCGATGTCATTCGGGTCGGTGTCGTACGTCCACAGGTAGAGATTACTGGTACGACCGGGGTCGGGTCCACCATGACAGGCGAAGTAGATCAGTACCACATCCTCCTCGGCCGGCTTCTGCAGGAAGCTGCGCAGCGCCCGGCTGATGGCCTGGGTAGTGGCCGCCTCGTTGACGAGCAACTGGATGTGATCGGCCGCAAAGCTGCCGCCCGCAGGCGTGAGCAACAGCTTGTGAACCTCCTCAGCGTCCCGGTGCGCCCATTTGAGGTTCAACTCCTTGTGCTGGTAGTCTGAGATCCCCACGACGATCGCCCAGCGCTCGATGTCCGGGCGATAGCGCCCAGGGGCGTTGACCAGGGTCGCGCGGGTTGTCGCGGTCTCGCTGACATTGGGTGACATTGAACCTCCAGGGTCTGATCAGGAAGGCGCCGGACAGATGGTCAGTGGAACCGCCATCTGTCCGGCAGGTTTGTGCAACTCAATGATCTGGTGGGATTGAAGATCCGATCTCACTTCACAACGCGCACCGTCACCTGCGTCGTGATCCAGGTCCGTTCCGGTTCCGGCGACACTGGGCTGCGATCCACACCGGCGCGCTTCAATGCAGAATCCAGAGGCTGGAGCTGCAATGAATCATAGTCGGTCGTATCGGTGGTAGCAAACACTTTGAAGATGTCAATCGCCTCATTATCCCTGGCTCCGGGCGGCACAGTGGAATAGAGACGGGGCAACTCCGGCGACTTTCCGGGCGCAATGGGAGGCAGTAGCAGGGTCTGGCCAGGTTCGAGAGGGTAGTAAGGTGGCTCGGTCACGTTCGGCAGCAAGCGGTTGATGCCCCAGTCCGGCGCCAGGTTGAGCACAGCGACGTTCATGGTGCGGCGGGCAAGCTCCGCGACGTAGTCCCTGGCATCGCTGGGCGGTCCAGGCAATGGCTCAAAGAGGTTGCGAATGCGAAGGTAGTATGCCTGACCTAGCCCTGGCCTGGCGCCTTGGGGGGTATGTTTTACCGTGGGTGTCCCTCCCGGCTCATTGAACTCCTCATCCGGCGTACGCATCAGCGTCACCTCCAATTTTCCTGCCAGCCGCGACATGGTGTCCGGGCTGCTCAACTCCAGCACGTTGAAGTATTTCGCCAGGTGGTTGAGTTGATAGGCTGTTTCCCTGGGATAGGCGACGGGTACTGGTTGCAGGTTCGCCAGCGGCTGATCGTTGGCGGCCCGGATTTCATATTCCTTGTTGGCGGTGAGGCCGACATGAAAGTAAGCGTCTTCGCCATTGGCGGCCAGCCGCACGAAATGCTCCTCGCTCCGAGATATGATCATCGCAAGGTTGGCGAGCGCAGCTTCGACCAGGTCGGCCGGCGCCGCGCCCCCGCGTACCAGTTGCACCGCCCGCTGCTGCTTCTGTCCAGGGTCAAAGAGGAGCGCCTGGCAGCCCGGCTCGATCGTTCCATCCCCCAGGCGGCGCAGCACCTCGGCCCACGATTCAGCATCGTTCATGCCGCCATCTTCGCGCGTGACCGGCTCACGGACTTCAGCCACGGCCAGGCGTTGGTCGGTCTGTTTGAAATCGGTGACGCCCTTGCGATAGACGAAGAACTGCGCGCCGATGCCGACGCCGTCGGATGGGCCAATGTGGAGGCGCAGCCGATCTCCCTGCGCCTCCAAGATATTGACCCCCGCCGGCAAGGCCAGGGCCGCGCCGCCGAAGACGGCCCGGCGGCTTACCCCCTGCAATTGCGGCGTTTGAGGCTGGTTCAAGCCGTGAACACAGCTCATCACCTGTTGGCGGACCATCTCCCAACTCGCGACCGGACTTTGTAGCGTATGCCACAGCCAATAGGTCAGATAACCGTGCTGCTTGCCGTTCGGCGCAGGATGGAGCCGGTCATACTCGCCTGCCAGTTCGGATGCTGCACAGGCGGCCAACAGGGTGTAGCCGTTCGGATCGGGCAGCCAGCCGCTGGCCACCGATGCCCCGCGCGTGCCGCGCGTCTGCGCTTGCCAGATGGTCGCCAGTTCGTCGGGGGCGCCGGCGAGCGTGCTGGGGACGCGCGGAATCTTGTCAATCTCGTCGCTGCCGCGTACGCCTTCCATGCTTCCCCTGGACGCCGCGCCGCCAGCATGGCAGCTATCGAGGATGACGGTGACGATCAGCTTACGATCGACCAGCGCCTGCAGCAGCGCGGCCAGCTCCAGGTCGCGCACGTAGCGATCCTCGGGCTGGGCCTCGTTTACGATCTGGCCGTAATCGGTGGGTACCAGCGATTCGTCCAAACCGTCCTTGCCCTTAATGTCCGGCCGGATCGTGACGGCCCGACCACCGTGGCCCGAGTAGTGGATATAGACCTGATCGCCCGGCTGCGGGCCATCGGGTTTCGCCAGCGCCTGCAGTGCCGCGATGATGTTGGCCTTGGTGGGCTGCCGCTCGGGCGGCTCCTGGGGCTCGTGCTTCGGTCCGCTGGCCGGCACGGTGGCCGTCAATTTCTTGATGTGCGCCGCCGGCACGTTCCGCCGCTCGCGCAGGAACGCATCCATCAGCAGGATGTCGTTGACGCAGCCGCCCAGATTGCCGTAGCGCGGCAGGTCCGGGATGGTGGCAGGCATGTAGCAGTCAACGCCGATGAGCAGCGCCCAGATGTCGGGAGTGGTGGTGGGATGGTCGTTCATGTTTCTCTCCTTGTGAAAATGAGTTGCATTGGTGTTTCGGACATCATATTCCCCTTGTGGGCATCGCCTGATGTGTTGCTTGGCGGTCGCCGGCGCGGGCGAGAAGAAGGTCGAAGTTGCGGTAGTCGGTGATGGTCATGTCGTTCTATTGATCCTCAAACGCATATGCCGTCAACTGGACACTGGCTCCGGCGTCGCCACCTGACAGTCAATCGCCTCGCGCAGGAATCCACGGCGCTCGGGGCAGGTGAGCGTTCGGGTGACGCGGGTCCTGCTCAGCGCCAGCAGGTCGGCGGCACGCGTGAAGTAGAGCTGCGGGTAGGTCTTGGCGTTGTCAAAGGCGTTTGGACTAAAGAGCACCAGGCGGCCGTCGGAGGACAAGTTTACCTCTTGCATCCTCCACGGGAATACCGTCAGCTGCTCTCCGGTCGTCCCGTCCCACAGGCGCGTGCTGCCGTCATGCCCGCTGGCCGTCAACACTAAGCTCCCATCGGCCGATATGCGCACCGTGTCTATCACGCCGATGTGACTTCGCAGGGGCGTTGTCTTACCCGTGGCCAGGTCCCAGATGCGGGCGGTCGTCGTGGACCCATCGGGTATCACCAGCCGGCCACCGTCGGCGGTGATAGCCATAGCGACGGCGCTGATCGGCGTGCTGCCGGCCGGGATCTCCGCCAGCTTTGCGCCGTCAGCTACCGCCCAGACCGTGATGCCATCCTCGTTCGCCGTGATGATGCGCTTGCCATCCGGCGAGAAGATCAAGCTGGCGCCGCGGCCGAACCCGCCGTCAACCGGGAAGCTTCCCGTACCACCTGCGACGCCTTCGCTGGGCAGATGCAGCCGGCCGGTGGCTGTGTCCCACACCCGGACGATACGGTTGCTGCCCGCTTCGGTCGTCAACGTCGACCCGTTCACGAAGAACAAGCTTCCGTCCGGCGAGAAGCCAAGCTGCCTGATGGCCTCGTACGGGGGCATGTCGCCCGCCAGCGGCCGCGGTTTACCCGTGGCTGTAGCCAACAAGACCGGCACGAGACGCACCATTTCGCCGGGCAGCCGCATGCTCCCCCCGAGCGCAGCGCCGTCAGGCGCAAGGACGATGTCGCCGTTCGCCTTGCCGCTGAGGTCGAGTGCTCCGGCGCGCTCGCCCGTGGCAGTGTCCCACCAGACCACCGATAGGCCCTGTTGGGCGTATAGAAAGCGGCTCTTGGCGGTGAAGGCGGGATCGCGGTAGGCGCCTGCCTCCCAACCGGGCAAGCGCGCGGCGATGGGATCTTCAGGGCCGGCCGCCTGCAATCTAACTCCGTCTTGCGATACCACCGCTAGCTCATTGCCGTCCGGCGCCATGACCGCCTGCCCTGCGTCGAAGAGCGCGTACTCCTCGCCCGTGCGGGACGCCCACAGCTGCACGCTCCCCGAACTTGCGGTCACAAAGGTGCGGCCGTCCGGCGAAACGGCCAGGGCATCGGCCTGCAGGCTGCTGGTGGGGTCAACTGACAGCAGCTCCCGGGTATTCGCAATGTCCCATCCGCGGACGTCGCCGTAGCCTGCAGTAAGCAGCGTGCCGTCGAGGGGCGAGAACTCGATCAGCTGAGCTTGCTCCTCCAAAGTCGTCTCCTGGGCCACAGAGACGCGGGATGGCGACGTGCCGGGATCCGGGAGGGTCCACACGCGGACGGTATTGTCGTCTGCCGCAGTCGCCACCAATCGGCCGTCCGGCGCAAACCGTGTGACATTCACGTCGGCCTGGTGGCCTGCGATGCTGTGCGCCGGCTGCGCAAACGCGTCACTGGCCGCTCGCACTTGAACCGTCTTGCCTTCGCCATTCGCCAGCATGCTCCGGTCCGTCGAAAACGACAGGCTGCCGCGGTTGACCGGGAATTCGGCCAGGGTGTCGCCCGTGGCCGCGTCGAGCACCTGTGCCTGTTGGCCCGCGCCAAGATAATCGGCGGTCACCAGCACGATGAGCGTGTCGCCGGCTGCGAAGGACACCGCCTCGGCCGATTCGCCCTCACGACCGGGAAACGTAAGCTCGCCCCGGCCGTCGGCGGCGTTCCGAATATCCACCGTGCCATCGTCTGCCGCGACGGCGAAACGGCTGCCGTCGGCCGACCAGTCAGCCGCGACGCCTTGGAACGGCGGGTCGGCCACGCCCGTCCTCGCATCCCACAGGCTGACGCCGCCGCTGTCGTCAACCGTCAAAATTCGCTCGCCGTTGGGTGAGAAGCGTGCGTCTGTGATGTAGTCGCCTGGCGGGTCGTGCAACTGGACGACCGGTTTCAAGGATGGCATCTCCAGAATCTGCGCGACGGGCTGCTCGCCGCGATTGCCGGTCACGAGCAGCCGGCTGCCGTCGGGCGCAAACGTGGTCGAGTTGATCCAGAGACCGTCCGGCGCGTAGGCGCCGCGCAGCAGTGACCCGCGCAACGCCCGGCGCAACGCCTCCTCAGATTCGAAGGTGCGCGTGACGCTGATGGCCTCCTGCGCGACCAGGAGCGCAAGCTCGGGATCCCGGTCAATTTGCCCAAGCGCGACCGCGGACAGCTCACCCGCACGGGCGCGCCGCGTTTCGCGCTCGGCCTCGGCCTGTTTCTCCTTCGCAATCTGCTCGTTGACGACCGCGGTTGCCTCTGCGTTCAGCGCCCGCGTTGCCTCTGCAACGGCGGTCGCCTCGGCCTTCACGGCACGACTCTGGAGTCCGAGCGAGATTGCTGTGGCTGTGATCAATACCAGCGCAAACAGCGTTGCAGCGCCGAGCACGCGGCGCCAAAACCTGGTGCGCGCCTGCACACTGTCCTGCACAAAAGCCAATTCTACACCGTTTAGCCATTTCGTATTCGCCGGCGCAGCGATCTTGGGCGCCAGTACCTGCCGCGCCCAACGCACTCGCCCCACCAACCCCTTCTGCTTCCCTCCCGTGGGCCACAGCGTCTCCTCCACCTGCGGCAGGCGGGGGTCATCGTCCCACAGCAGGCCGGTCTTGGCCGCGGGCGCGGCCTTGCCCCATTCCGTGGCCGCCTGCGCCAGCCGCCGCTGCAAGGGCAGGTATTCCTCAGCCTCCTGCTTCCAGCGCAGCAGTTTGTCCCAGGCCAGCACCAACGCATCGTGCGCCGGCTCGACGTAGGCTTCGCCTTTGGTGCCATCGGGATTATCCGCAGTGCCGCGCACCAGCAGGCGGGCCTCCACCAGCCGGTCGAGCACGGCCTTGACTCGTGTATTTTCTTCCTCCGTCGGATACTCCAGCTCGCTCAGCGCCACCCGCCGCCGGGCCAGCTCACCGCCCTCGACTGCCACCATGCGCAGCATCACCCGCTGCATGGTCAGGCGGTGCGCATCATCGGGCAGACGATCATACTCCTCGGTGGCCCGGTTGCGCAGCGAGCCGACCACCCCGCCCAGCGCCTGGTAGTCCGCACCCGCCAGCGCCCGGTCGTCACGGCCGCTCTGCACGTACTTGACGTACAACTCGCTCAGGGTGAAGGAGAGCAACGGCAGCGCGCCGGGGGTCTGGATCACCTCCTTGATCAGGTCGTCCACCAGCTCCGGCGGGTCGAAGTAGAGCACGCGCACCGAGGCCGGTCCCTCGATCACCTGGCGCAGGTCCTCGATGTCCATGGGCGGCACGATGTAGCGGGCCGGCGGCTCGGCAAGGCGGGCCGATTGCCAGAGGTTAGCCAGCGGAGAGCCCTCCTGAGTAAACTGCGGCTCGAAGTCGGTACGCAGGGTGATGATCAGGCGGAAGGCGGCGGGCTGCTGCTCCACGGCCGCGGCCAGCAGGCGCAGGAAGCGCTCCCGCTCGGCGTCGTCGCGACACAGGGTGGCCAGCTCCTCGAACTGGTCAACGGTGAGCACCAGGCGCTCGTTGGGATGCCCCTCAGCCCAGCGGGCGATGGCCTGCGCCAGGGCGTTGTCGTGCGCCAGGCCTGGGAGGTCTCCGAGACCTGACAGGTCTTCGCCCAGCTCGGCGCGCAGCAGCGCGGCCAACGCCTGCACCGGCTGATCGGTGGGCCGCATGGGAGGAAGGACGCGGTAGAGAGGCCCGCCGGGCCGTAGAACGGACCCGGCTACAAGGTGCAAGGCCCTGCGGGCCTGGGTGTCAACGGCTCCATCAGCCCCGGAGGGGCTTCCATCTGGTAGCCGGATGGCCTCGGCCTCCGGCGGGCTTCCGATCTCCGGTCTCTGATCTCCAATCTCCAGTCTCTCAAGCCGCGGTAGCACCCCCGCCTTGACCAAGCTCGACTTCCCCGTGCCCGACGCGCCCAGGACGGCCAGGAAGGACTGCCGATCCACCAGCGCCGTCAACGCCTTGATCTCGTCCTCGCGGCCGAAGAAGAGCGGGGCATGCTGCTGGTCGTAGGACTTCAGGCCGCGGTACGGGTTCAGCTCGTCGGTCAGATCGGGCGCCGGCGGCAGGTTCAGCGGATGACCGGGCGCCAGGAAGATGAATTCCCCCTTGCGATGCTTGTTCAACGGCCACAGGCCGGGCGTCTGCTCGTGGCTGGCCTGCTCCTCGGCCTGCACCTCTACCTGCTGACGCAGATAAAGGTACAGCTCGGTGGCGGTGATGACGCCGTCGCCCCGGTCTTTGGGCACCAGGTCGGCCTCGCCCTTCTCCAGCGCGTCGAACAGGGCCAGGGCGAAGGGAGAATGCTGGCGGCCATCCGTCTCGCGGCGGCCAAGCACGTTGCCGCCCAGCACGTCCAGCGCCTTCTGATCGTACGCGGCCGAAGTCAGCACCTGCCAGGCGGGCGAGAGCAGGTAGCGGTCGTAGCGCTCCTTGTGGATCACGTCAGGCAGCGCGCCGATGTGGCGCGTGGCGGACCAGCGGAACGCGCCGGCGAAACAGCAGTCCAGGATCGCCAGCATATGGCGGCACGGCAGGGCGGTCAGCCAGGCGTGCAGGTCGGTCATGGCCAACATGCTGGCGGAGTCGCCGGGGCGGGCGTCCTGGGGGACGAGATAGCCGCGCGGGCCGTCGTCGCCGTCCAGGGCCACGCCATGGCCGGCGAAGTAGATCAGCAGGCGGTCGTCCTCGCCCAGGCGGGCCGGCAGCTCCTCGGTGAACAGCGCAGCCAGCCGCGCCCGCGTGACCGGCTGATTTGTTTCCGGCTCGGTAAGCAGGATGGTCTCGTAGCCGTGCGCATCACGCAGCAGATCGGCCAGCCGCGCCGCGTCGTTGACCGCGGTGGTCAGCCGCGGGATGCCGTTGGCGTAATCGTTGATGCCGATGACGATGGCGAGGGAGTGGGTGAAGTCGGTCATGGCTGTTGCGCCTCCTCCGCCAGGCTGTCCAGTCCAAGCTCGCACGCTTGCCAGAAGGACTGCAGCGTGTCATAGGCTTCAGCCAGGGTACGGGCGCTAAGCCCGAGGTCTTTGGCTAAAGCGTCATAAGCCGAAGACCAGGACAGAGGGGGCAACGGTAGTGACGCCAGCGCCGGATGTGTATCCCGGACTGCAAAAGTAACCGCGACTGCCGATCTGAGGTCACTCAAAGGCAACAGACCGGAGTCTATGAGCAACACCAAGTCTACGAGATCCTTCACACGCGTGTTCTCTCGATCTCGCCACGGAAACGTGTAGGCATAAATCTTCTCGGCAAATTGCTGCGCCAGGGGGTAGACGGCGATGCGCGCTGGCGGGATGCCCGCAAAGGCAAGGAGATCGCCGCCCGTGATCCAATCGAATGGGCCTGCAACCGAATCGCCGAGTGCGATGTCGAGGTGGAACCGGGCAAAGACGCGACTGGCCAAACGCGCCTCAACCTGGCAACGGAAACCGCCGCTGGGCGCGCCCGTTAGCTCAGTTTTCGGTTGGTGAATCAAGAACTGAAAGCCATCGCCCAGATCACGCTCGGCCATCTTCTGCACATGATCGAATGCGCTGGACCGGACATCATCCGGCCCGATTGCGACGATCGCCTGCGGTATGCATGCCGGATCGGGGATTGACAGGTCAAGGTCTACAGTGGAACGCGCCCGGCCAGGCAACCGCAGTTCCAGCGAATAACCGCCTTTGAGCAACCAGGGGGGAGTCTCGTTGGCAAACAGCCGCGCCATCAGCCGCTCAAAGGCGACCTGTCGCTGCAGCCGCTGTAAATCCATGCTCCGCTCCTGAGCCGTCTGGCGTAGCCGGGTTTCAAGCGCCACGCGGAAAGCCTGCGGCGTCTTGTATGGCCCGATCATTATGTCGGCTCCTGGGTCAGCGCAGCCGCCAGCGCCTGGTCGAGACGCGCGCGCGCCGCAGACGAACAGGCCACTGTGGCCAGCGCGGGCCGCCGCACCAGGCCGTGCTGCAAGGCATCGCGAGCAGCCCGGTCGAGATGCTCCTGGCTGAGGGCGCTCTCGGCTACGTCCACGAGTGTGCGCAGTGGCGTTGTCACCTTGAATCCGATGCGCTGCTCGCTATCCGTGGGCGCGAGATTGGCCCGGTACAGCACGCAGCCCGCTGGCGTCGATTTGCGAAATCCGGGCGGCACGGTCAGATGCACCGCAGCCGGCATGACATCGCTCAGGTTATGGACGGTGAGCGCGGTCTCGTGGGAGATCACAGCCTGGGGAACCCCCTGCTGATTGCGGCTCCACAGCGACCAGCGAATCAGGTCTTCGCGCTCGCCGGGCGGGTAGTCGCGCAGACGGAAGACGCCGCGCGCGACCTGTTCCCAGGCCCCGCTCTGCCGGTGAAAATGCTGCTGGCTGTAGGCGTAGCCGACCTGCAGCGCCTGCTGCGCGGTGAAATAGCCGCCCTGGGAGTCGGCTATCTCGTAAAGCAACCGTCGGTTGGAGTGAGAGTCCTGCGGCATGATACAAAAACCTTATAGTGACTATAAGTATTTTACGTATGGAATGCATTCATGTCAACATGCGACCCGACATTCAGGCGCAAAGGGCCGGTCGAACGACGTGCTCTCCCCTGCCGCCGCCTCCACCACGAAGGCGCGGTAACGCGCGCCGGCGCGGGTGATGAGGAGGTCGAAGTTGTGGTAGGTGGTGATTGTGCTGACTGGCCTCGTATCGTCGGCGCCACCATCCCTTCAACTGCGTCTGCCGATCGTGCTGCACTGTCTACGCGTCGAAGCTCGCCAACATGCTCGCTGGTGTCAACAGCCGGACGTTGTTCATGGCGGACCAGCGCTGCACGTCATCGGAAAAACCTGACCGGGAAAAGAGAAGATGGTACGTGTCAGGGCGCGGGAGAGTCCCCAGGGCACGCACGTGTCCCAGGTAACGCTCCAATTCCTGGTAGGTGAATGGCTGAGTGTGCCATTTGGCCTCGCCGAGAATAGCAGCGCGACCCTGTTCGTCCAGACCCACGATGTCAAGCTGATGGTCGGGATTCCACCAGGTGCCGACCCTACCGACCCGTTCGGGCAGGACCCCAGCCACGCTTGCCAAGCGCACCCAATCGCGGCACATGGCCTCGAAAGGCAGTCCCATATAGTCGGGTAGCCGGGCCATGACCAGGTCTGCAATACGCTCGACATCGCCAAACTCAATGTGTCCTTGGTTCGCCTCGATGAAGCGGAACCAGAATCGGAAGAAGTTGTCGGTCAGATGATACTGCGTGTAGTAGGCCCGCGTCGGATGCGTTTCGGTGACTGGCAACACCCGCTCGACCAAACCCAGGTCGCCGATCAGCGGTTCCATGACACGTGTGAGCGTTGACGTACTGACCCCAGCCGCTTCCGCAATGTCCGACCAGCGATGCCTGCCGTGGGCGATGGCGCGTAAGACAGCGAGAGCGCCGCGTGCTTCGTACACTTGGTGGTGCGCAGCAAAGACAGCTTGTGGCTCGACATACAGGCGCGACGACGGCGATACGATGGCATTGACGATGTTATCCCGCAAGGAACGCTCCGGGCGGAAAAAGGTGAGATACAGCGGCACACCGCCAAGAATACCGTAAGCGGTCAGGGCGGCGTCCGGATCGGCATAGCCCACCAGCTCCGCAGATGCGCGAAAGTCGAGCGGTCGCACTGGCAGACGCCCGGTGATGCAGCCCGCCAGCGGCGCCGCTCCGGTCAGAAGGGTCTCCATCATCTGCACCGCTGACCCGCACAGAACCAACATGATGTTGAGTGTGTGCCCGATCGCATCCCACCAATTCTGTAGCACAGAAGGCAAGCTGGCGTCTCGTGAGGCCCAATAGGGGATTTCGTCGAGCACAAGCAACAAGCGCGACTCCTGCGCCAATCGCTCGATGAGCGCAAAGACGGCAGCCCAGGAGGTCGGCGGTTGGGCGATCAGCACGGAGTCCCCGGAAAAATCCGCCAACGCCTGACCTAGCGCAGGCAGCTGTTCCGCAGTCCCGGTCAGAAAGCAGCGGTAGTAGACGGCCCGCTTGTTCTGAGAGAAGTGTTCAAGCAAATACGTCTTGCCGACTCGGCGCCGGCCAGTGACGGGAATGCACTCTGCGCGCTGAGAGTGCCAGAATCCCTCCAGGGTAGCCAATTAGCGTTCGCGATCTACAAAGGTCATAGATAGTCCTTATCAAGCATCGTTCTGACAATAGACATAGTATATCACATAATTAGTTCCATGTAAAATAGTTCCACAAATAATAGTATCTCAAATGGAACTAAGTTCTGTTTTATCTGCCAGTCTTCCACTTTCAATGAACACGAATGCGCAATCTCGAGAACCTCGCGTGGCGTTTGCCGACCAGGGTGAGGTCTGGATGTACCAGTCATCTGACGGACGTTGCGGTACGCGCCGCGCCAGGCCGCCGAGGTGGGCGATCTCATCCGGCGCGAAGGGCAGGTCGAAGACCAAGCTGGCCTCGCCGGCGGGCGCGTCCACCACGAAGGCGCGATAGCGCGCGCCCGCGCGGGTGATGAGGAGGTCGAAGTTGCGGTAGGTGGTGAGGGTCATGGGTGGGCCTCCATATTTCGCAGGATGAGCGGTACACTCATTCAGCTCTCAGCTTCTCCAGCGTCGCCGCGTCAAAAATCTCCGTCGGAGCCTTGCCCGCCCGCAGCGCTGTGATCCACGCGGTGCGCGAGGCGATGAGCGAGGCGTCAGCGCCGGCCTCTGTCCATCTCTGCACCGCAAACTCGAAATCCTCGATCGCCCCCGACACATCGTCCGTCAATGCGCGCGCCAGGCCGCGGCCATCGCGAGCGTGGCCATCCTTGGGCGCCAGCTTGACCGCCGTCTCGCAGGCGTCGAGCACCAGGGCCGCCTCGTTCCAGGCGGCGCCATACCAGCAAAGCGCGCTCCAAGACTCAACATCCTTCCCGAAGGCTGAGAATTGGCCGTTCTCACGCAGCCAGCCGTTGAGTTGATCCAGCGTTGCCGTGGCTGTGATCACATTCCCGGCCCGGGCCTGCGCCGCGACCTGGGCTTGAATCGCCGCGATGGCATCGGGAGGTAGCGGTGCTTCGACACAGGTGGGCCGGTAGTTGCCCTTGATCCAACGATTCCATTCGTCCCACGAGAGATTGCGCGGCGCACGGCGACAGGTGGCCGCCACAAGATCCGCCATTTGGACGTACCAGATGCGGGCGGTGCCGTCGGCGCCACTGGTGAGGATCTTGGATTCATCCCGGCTCCACGTCGCCTGATAGACCCAGTCGGTGTGGCCTGTGAGTACGACCAGCTCATTGCCGGTGGCGGCGTCCCAGATGCGGGCGGTCCGGTCGGCGCTGCTGGTGAGGATCTTGGATTCGTCCCGGCTCCACGTCGCCTGATAGACCCACAAGGTGTGGCTGTGAGTACGACCGAAATTTCATTGCCGGTGGCGGCGTCCCAGATGCGGGCGGTGCGGTCTGGCGCTGCGGGTGAGGACCTTGGATTCATCCCGGCTCCACGTCGCCTGAAAGATCTCGTCCGTGTGGCCTGTGAGTACGACCAGCTCATTGCCGGTGGCGGCGTCCCAGATGCGGGCGGTGTCGTCGTCGCTGCGGGTGAGGACCTTGGATTCATCCCGGCTCCACGTCGCCTGAAAGATCTCGTCCGGGTGGCGTGTGAGGACGACGAGCTCATTGCCGGTGGCGGCGTCACAGATGCGGGCGGTGTCGTCGTCGCTGCGGGTGAGGACCTGCGTTCATCCCGGCTCCACGTCGCCTGATAGACCATGTCCGTGTGGCCTGTGAGTACGACCAGCTCATTGCCGGTGGCGGCGTCCCAGATGCGGGCGGTGTCGTCGCGGCTGCTGGTGAGAACCCTGGATTCATCCCGGCTCCACGTCGCCTGATCGACGGGGCCCGTGTGACCTGTGAGTACGACCAGCGCTTTGCCAGTGGCGGCGTCCCAGATGCGGGCGGTGTCGTCGGCGCTGCTGGTGAGGATCTTGGATTCATCCCGGCTCCACGTCGCCTGCTCGACGGAGTCCGTGTGGCCTGTGAGTGTGACCAGCTTTTTGCCGGTAGCGGCGTCCCAGATGCGGGCGGTGCGGTCGCCGCTAAAGGTGAGGATCTTGGATTCATTCCGGCTCCACGTCGCCTGCTCGACGGAGCCCGTGTGACCTGTGAGGATGACCAGCGCTTTCCCGGTGGCGGCGTCCCAGATGCGGGCGGTGTCGTCGGCGTCGCGGGTGAGGATATTGGATTCATCCCGGCTCCACGTCGCCTGCTCGACGGAGCCCGTGTGACCTGTGAGTACGACCAGCTCATAGCCGGCGGCGGTGTCCCAGATGCGGACAGTGCGGTTTTTGCTAGCGGTGAGGATCTTGGATTCATCCCGGCTCCACGTCGCCTTCCAGACGTCGGCCGTGTGGCGGAGTCTGACCAGCTCCTTGCCGGTGGCGGCGTCCCAGATGCGGGCGGTGCCGTCGCGGCTGCTGGTGAGAACCCTGGAATCGTTCCGGCTCCACGTCGCCTGATAAACGAGGGCCGTGTGGCGGAGTACGACCAGCTCTTTGCCAGTGGCGGCTTGCCAGATACGGACGGTGCCGTCGTTGCTGCGGGTGAGGACCTTGGATTCATCCCGGCTCCACGTCGCCTGATCGACGTCTGTCGTGTGGCCTGTGAGTACGACCAGCGCTTTGCCAGTGGCGACGTCCCAGATGCGGGCGGTGCGGTCGGCCCTGCTGGTGAGGATCTTGGATTCGTCCCGGCTCCACGTCGCCTGAAAGATCTCGTCCGTGTGGCCTGTGAGTACGACCAGCTCATTGCCGGTGGCGGCGTCCCAGATGCGGACGGTGTTATCGCCGCTGCTGGTGAGAATCTTGGATTCATCCCGGCTCCACGTCGCCTGATAGACGGAGCCCGTGTGGCCTGTGAGTACGACCAGCTCCTTGCCGGTGGCGGCGTCCCAGATGCGGGCGGTGCCGTCGTTGCTGCGGGTGAGGACCTTGGATTCATCCCGGCTCCACGTCGCCTGATCGACGTCTGTCGTGTGGCCTGTGAGTACGACCAGCGCCTTGCCAGTGGCGACGTCCCAGATGCGGGCGGTGTTATCGGCGCTGCTGGTGAGAACCCTGGATTCGTCCCGGCTCCACGTCGCCTGAAAGATCTCGTCCGTGTGGCCTGTGAGTACGACCAGCTCATTGCCGGTGGCGGCGTCCCAGATGCGGGCGGTGCGGTCGGCGCTGCTGGCGAGGATCTTGGAATCATCCCGGCTCCACGTCGCCTGCTCGACAGGTCGCGTGTGGCCTGTGAGTACGACCAGCTCCTTGCCGGTGGCGGCGTCCCAGATGCAAGTGGTGCCATCGCCGCTGCTGGTGAGGAGCCGGGATTCATCCCGGCTCCACGTCGCCTGATAGACGTCGCCCGTGTGGCAATAGAACACCGCCGCGCTGCGGCCAGGATGGGCGACGGCAACCCGGATGGCATCGAATGCTTCGGTTGCGTCAGGTTTGTGGTCTTCAGTCGCGCGGCCGGCTTCTATAGCCAGCAACAGGGCCGGTTCATAGTGATTATCAGCCAACTCCTTGGCGGACAGAACGGCAAGCTGGCGCGACCGAGCGATTGCTGCCTCGCGTTCTGCCTCAGCCTGCTTCTGTCTGGCGTCAGCAGCAGCGGTGGCCTCGGCCTTGGCAGAGCGCTGGGCATTCGCCTCTGCCGTTGCGCGCACATTGCTTTCGGCAACGGCGGTAGATTGGGCGCTCACTGCACTATCCCGCTGGATATTGGCCTCGTTGCGTTGTTTTGTGGCCTCACTTTGCTGTGCCAATGCAAAGATCGTAATGGCGGTGAGTGCTATCACCACCAGGCTCGTAATCGAAACCACCCTCCGCCAAAACGCCGTGCGCGCCCAAACGCTCGACTGCACAAAAGCCAATTCCACGCCGTTGAGCCACCTCGTCTCCGCTGGCGCCCCGATCTTCGGCGCCAACACTTGTTTCGCCCAGCGGAAGCGTCCGCGCAGCCCCCGCTGCTTGCCGCCCGTCGGCCACAGCGTCTCCTCCACCTGCGGCAGCCGCGGATCATCGTCCCACAGCAGGCCGGTCTTGGCATCGGGCGCGGCCTTGCTCCACTCTTGGCCGCCTGCGCCAGCCGGCGCTGCAACGGCAGGTATTCCTCGGCCTCCTGCTTCCAGCGCAGCAGCTTGTCCCAGGCCAGCACCAAGGCATCGTGCGCCGGTTCGACGTAGGCCTCGCCTTTCGTGCCGTCTGGATTGTCCGATGTGCCGCGCACCAGCAGGCGGACCCCCACCAGCCGGTCGAGCACCATCTTGACCCGCTCGTTCTCTTCGGCGGTCGGGTACACCAGCTCGCTCAACGCTACCCGCCGCCGGGCCAGCTCGCTGCCTTCCACGGCCACCATGCGCAGCATCACCCGCTGCATGGTATCCTTGTGCGTTGTATCCGGCAGGCGATCGTACTCCTCGGTGGCCCGCTTGCGCAGCGAGCCGATGGGTGAACTGCGGCTCGAAGTCGGTGCGCAGGGTGATGATCAGGCGGAAGGCGTCGGGCTGCTGTTCAACCGCTGTGGCCAGGAGTCGCAGGAAGCGTTCCCGCTCGGCGTCGTCACGGCAGAGGGTGGCCAACTCCTCGAATTGGTCAATGGTCAGCACCAGCCGCTGGCCGGGATGGGTTTCGACCCAGCGGGCGATGATCTGCGCCAGGGCGTCGTCGCTTCCGACCAGACTACCGAAGCCTTCGGCTCGGCGCAGCAGCGCTCCAACGCCTGCACCGGGCTGGTCGGTGGGCCGCATGGGGGGGGGCGCGGTAGGCTTCGTTCGTAGTAGCGACTTCAGTCGCTCTTGCGGGCGCGGGACGGCTGAAGTCGTCACTACGAACCTCAAGCCGCGCAGCAACACCCCGCCTTGACCAGCGACGACTTGCCCGTGCCCGACGCGCCCAGGACGGCCAGGAAGGGCTGCTGCTCCACCAGCGCCGTTAGTTCCTTGATCTCGTCCCGCGGCCGAAGAAGAGTGGGGCATGCTGCTGGTCGTAGGACTTCAGGCCACGGTAGGGTTTGGCTCGTCGGTCAGATCGGGCGCGGGCGGCAGGTTGAGCGGATGACCGGGGGCCAGGAAGATGAACTCCCCCTTGCGGTGCTTGTTGAGCGGCCAGAGGCCGGGCGTCTGCTCGTGGCTGGCCTGCTCCTCGGCCTGCACCTCCACCTGTTCGCGCAGGTAGAGATAAAGCTCGGTGGCGGTGATGACGCCGTCCCCCTGGCCCTTGGGCACCAGGTCGGCCTCGCCCTTCTCCAGGGCGTCGATCAGGGCTTGGGCAAAGGGGGAGTGGCCTTTGCCATCACTCTCGCGCACGCCGATGGCCTTGCCGTTGAGCACATCCAGCGCCTTCTGGTCGTAGGCGGCGGAGGTGAGCACCTGCCAGGCGGGGGAGAGCAGGTAGCGGTCGTAGCGCTCCCGGTAGATCACGTCGGGCAGCGCGCCCATGTGGCGGGTGGCGGCCCAGCGGAACGCGCCCGCGAAGCAGCAGTCCAGGATCGCCAGCATGTGCCGGCAGGGCAGCGCGGTCAGCCAGGCGTGCAGGTCGGTCATGGCCAGCATGCTGGCCGAGTCGCCGGGGCGGGCGTCCTGGGGCACCAGGTAGCCGCGCGGGCCGTCGTCGCCGTCCAGGGCCACGCCGTGGCCGGCGAAGTAGACCAGCAGGCGGTCGTCCTCGCCCAGGCGGGCCGGCAGCTCCTCGGTGAACAGCGCGGCCAGGCGCGCCCGCGTCACCGGCTGCCCGTCCGCCGATCCAGTCAGCAGGATCGTCTCGTAGCCGTGTGCATCGGCCAGCAGTTCGGCCAGCCGCGTCGCGTCGTTGACCGCGGTGGTCAGCCGCGGGATGCCGTTGGCGTAGGCGTCGATGCCGATGATGATGGCGAGGGAATGGGTAAAGCTGGTCATAGGCGGATGTCGTCCTCTTTGCTGATCCACACAGCCCAACCTGTGTCTGTGCTAAATTCCCCGGAGAGTGTCTTTCCCCGTCTGATTGATCTCGGCCATCCAGCCGACGCGATCCCTGTGGTCGCCCTCCAAGACCCGCACAACCCAATAGGGTATGTCCAACGCTTTGTGTTTGAACATGACCGGACCATCCAGAACGAGCACCGTTGTCTTGTGGGCAATTTCGACGACAGGCTCGCTATCCATGTGGGGGAGGGGCCTCAGGTTGTTCTTCAGCGGGTTGTCAATAACTGCTTCGCGACTGATGTTGATGTTCATCGTGATCTCCTCAAAATTCGGGTCTTTGTGTCTTTGTGTCTTTGTGTCTTTGTGTGAGTTATTTGGTTCCGGCTCGTGACTTGATGGCTGACGGGTTACACCACCCCTGCCTCCGCCGGCCGCACGACCATGCTCGCCACCTCCACCGTCGTCCAGTCGTTGAACGCCTCGTCGCTGCCGGGCGCGGCGCCGAAGTCGCGAGTGTGAACGCGGGCCATCAGGCGGTTCAGGGTGCTGAGGCGCTTGGGTATCGTGCGGGTGGTCGGCGCGAACGTCACCGGCAACTCGCCCTGCTGCAAGAGCGTGGCGTCGGCCTCATCCGTGCTGACGATGAGCTTGAGGATGTCGCGCCGCTGCTCCGGTCACGCCCCGCCGAGAGGTTCGTCGGGGATGTACAGGTCAATCGTCTTGCGCAGCCGGCCGCGCACCAGCACGGTCGCCCACGTTTCCTGGCCCGGCTCCAGCCAGACGCCGCCCTTGGGCAACAGACCGGCGTATGCGCGATAGCTCTCGGTCAGGTCCAGCAGCATGCAGAAGAAGCGCTGATCTGACGTGGCGTTACGCAGGCGAATCTGCACTCGGGGCCAACGCCACTTCCCATCCACCTGCTCGTAAGCTAACCGCAGCCCAGAAGAGGTACTCAGCAACTCCAATTCGCCGCCCTCGCGCTCGCGGTAAATCTCCAACTGCACGGCGTCGCGCTCCAGCCCCGTGGCCGGGTTGGTCAGCCGGGCGGTGCTGACCCAGCGGGCGATGTGCTCCAGGCGTTGGGCGACCAGCCTGGCGCCGTCTGGATCGAGTCCAGGGGTATCCACGGCGAAGCGCAAGGCCTCAGCCGCGCGGCGGATGCGGTAGCGCCCGCTCTCCGCATCGGCCAGCAGGCGATACTCGGCCCCCGGACCGTCACCCTCCCGCACCAGCAGCGAAGGCGCGGCCGGCCCGTTGATCTCGGCCAACGCCCGGCGCACCAGGCCCAATGCCGCCGGGTCGCCCTCGAAGGCTACGGCCAGCGGCGGCAGCGGGGTGCTGGTCACCACGGCCTTGTAGGTCGTTTTGGTGCTCAGGGGCACGCCGCTGCGCCCCATCGGCGCGACCAGGCTTTGCCCGGGAAACACCTGCACCACGCTGGCCTGGCCGATCGCCTGCTCCAGGCTGCGCAGGCGGGCGAGGTCAACGTCGAAGGGGAAAAGGGCAAACTGCGTGGTCTCGCCGCTCTCTGTGGGCTGTGGGATGCCATGCACTGCGCCCGCGTCTACGACCCAACCCAATTCTTTGTTGACGCTCAGGGTGAAAGCGGCCGGCGCAGCCGGAATGGCGCCGCCCAGGAAGGGCTGCTCCAGGTCGGCCGGCTCGCTGGCCTCCATCTGCGGATCCTGCTCGGGCACCCGCCCCTGCACCAGGGCGTTGACCCGCTTGAACAGGTCGCGATAACTCAGGGCCGCGCCCGTCTGCTGCAAGGTGTCCTGCAGGTAAAACGAGAAGGCGCCGCGCTTTTCGAGGCCGGACGGGCCGGGGAACCAGGTTTCTTTGGCGGTCTGCTCCGGCCGGCAGGCGGCCAGCAGGATGTGACGGCCGGAGGCGATGGCGGCCCAGGGCCTGGCCGGGCTGGCTGCGCCCGATGCCTGGCCTTGCAGCGCCGCGACCTGCTGCGGCGTCACGATGTAGCTGGCGATGGGCCGGACGCCGGGGTGGGCCTTCTCCTGGCGCACGGTGATCTCCTCAGCAGTGCGCGTGCCGGAGCCGGAGTGGCAGCAGTCGAGGATCACGGTGAAATGCGGGCCGTTGGCCGCCACCTCGCTGATGAGCTGGGCCAGTTCCTTGTCGGCCAGGTCCCAGCCGCCCGCCGCCCGGCTGTCGTGGCAGACCAGGGTTTCGTTCATGCGCTCAGGTTCGAAGTCCCAGAACTCCGGCGGCGCGTGCTCCTGCGAGCCGTGGCCGCTGTAGTAGAACAGCGCCACGTCATCCGGCCCGGCCTGGCCCAGGTGGCCCCGCCAGGCTTCGATCAGGCCCTTGCGTGTGACCTGCTCGTTGACCAGCAGGCGGAGCGCGAAACGGTCGCCCGCGCCGGTCACACGCGCGGCCAGCAGGTCGCGCATGCGGGTCACGTCGTTGACGCAGCCGTTGAGCGGATTGACCCCGCCCAAATAATCGTCAATACCGACAAAGAGGGCATAAATCGTGCGAGCCATGGGCCCCATCTCCCGTTGGTACAAAAACCAATTCGTGAAAATTGAATTGGCGAAAACGCCAGGATTCTTTCGCCACGAATGACACGAATTCACACGAAAACAAAACCAATTCGTGAAAATTCGTGAAATTCGTGGCAGAAAACGCCAGGATTCTTTCGCCACGAATGACACGAATTCACACGAAAACAAAAACCAATTCGTGAAAATTCGTGAAATTCGTGGCAGAAAACGCCTTCCCTGCGCGGACGCGTCTACTGATCCCAACTGAACTTGCGCACGAAGACCGGGATGCTCTGCACGGCTTCGATGGTCTGAGTTAGTTTGCCGTCCAGCATCAGGGAGTTGTCCCACCAGTTCTGGCCTGGGAAGATCCAGGACCCTGCCACCCACGCGGTGATGCTGAACAGGTAGTCGGGCAGCGGTTCGCCGTTGGCGAGGACACCGGTGCGCAGCCATTCGAACATCTCTTTGGTGAACTGCGCGTGCAGGGGTGTTTCGACTTTGGGATAGCGCCTGTCTTGCTCGCCGCCGGGCAGCCAACCCCCTTCGCCGCCGATCAACGGCAGGACACGGCCCAGCCGCTCCTGCATCCACCCGGCGTGCGCCAGGAACTTGAGCGCGCAGATGTAGTCATCGAAAATGGTGTGCCCCGGATTGTCGGCCTGATTGCGCGCATCATAGGGATAGGCCGGCGGATGGTTCTCGCCGTAGTTGTGGTGCGCAAAGAAGGCGCGGTCCCAGATGTCCTTGCGATTCATGCTGGCGATCGCATCCACCGCGGCGTCGAAACCGGGCCGATCCAAGACCTGAATGCCGGGATAACCGCCGGCATCGTAGACACGCACGGCCGCACGCGCCCAGTTGGAGCCGAAGGCCTGCACCCAATCTGACGGTCGTTGCTGGCTGCGCCATTCGCGATCGTCCTCTGGCTCGTTGAAAACCTGCACATAGAGCGGCGGCCGGGCCGGATCGTGCGCAAAGCCGCTGCCGTGCAAAGCCTTGCGCACCCCTTCGACGTAGGCCGCGGCATCCACAATGCTGTCTATGGGGTTGCCGATGCGCACCACGGGCATGATGCCGGCGCGGAAACAGGCGCGCGCCGCGCGCTCAGCCTGCAGCTCGTCCAGCGCATGGATCAGCGTCCAGGTGGCGCGGATGGATTTGAGATGTCCAATCGTGCGCGCGATGAACTCGTCGCGCAAATCGGTGTGGAAGTGCAGGCCAATGCCGTTATCCTGCGGCGGCCGCGGATAGGTGCGCAGATGCGCGGTGTTCTCGGCCGTCAGGCGCACCGTGGGCGGTCGCGTGGTTCCGGGCGGGTTGCGCGGCGGCTCGGGCGGCGACTCCCCCCCGTCAACCTTCACCGTCACCGGGAAGTCATGACGGCTGCCGTCGCGCAGAAAAACGCGCAACAGGTAGGTGGTGGTCACCGTGGGCGCCACGGTGTGCGTTTCCTGCGCGTCGCCTCCCTGCACTTCCAGGAAAACCTTGCCTACCCCCTTCACATCCCAACGGAGCGTAACCGATCCGCCCGGCTTGATCGCGTCCGGCTCGGCGCGGAACTGCACGCTCACGCCCTCAGGCAATGACCCGGCAGGCGGCGCGTCGGCGGCCTTGCGCGTGCGCTGAAAAACCACGTAGAACGAATGATGGAAGCGTGAATTCCACAGCTCGCCGCCAGGGCCGCGCTCGTCATCATGGTCCGTGTGCAGATGGGTCACCCTATCGCTCTTGTCCGCAGCGCTGGCGCTCGGCCCGGCGATCCAGACCGAAAGCACCTGCCCCTTGTCCACCGGGATGTTGCCGGCTGGCTCATTGGCGCCTTTGTCCAGCGGCTGAGGGTTCGCTTCTTCATCAGGTTGGCGGCCGTCCCAGGTCCAGCCGGCCCACACCGGCGCCCCGGCCACGCGCTGACCGCTTTCGTCCAGCGCCTCGATGAAAATGGTGTAGTTGGCCTGATTTTCCTCCGGCGTCAGGTGATGGACGCCTATCGCACGCCAGTAAGTCTCGCCGGCAGCCACGTCGGCCGGTTCGATGCGCACACCGTACTTGGGACCGGCGTCGTCGAACGCCGCGCCGGTCTGCTTGAGATGCTCGAGAAAGCGGTTGTTGTACTGTTTCATGCTGGTAATCCTCCTTGCGATGGTATACTGCAAGCGGGAATAGACTGTAACTGCTCAGGCGGCCCCCCTGCCCCCCAATCCTGGGGGAAAAGCATTCGGCTCCCCCAGGATTGGGGGCAGGGGGGCACTCTGGGCGCTATCGAGACCATTCTCACTGCCTGGCTGAGCAGTTACGCCCGCTTGCAGTATGGTTCAACGGAAATGGTGTCGCCAGTGTGCTTGATCTACGGCAAGCAATCTGTCAGGACACTCACACGCTGACCTGGCGCAGACGAGCTGGCGCCAGGTCAGCGCCGGGGCACAAGGCCCGATGCGACTAGCGGTTGCGCACGGTGCGGCGTGCGACCAGCAGGCCGGCCGCGGCCGCCAGCAGCGCCAGCGGCCATAGAGGCAGCGCGAGGCGCGGGCCGGACGGGCCAGCGAGGCTCGCCAACTGCACGGCCGTGGGCTGACAGTTGTTCGCGCCGACGACCAGGTATTGATTGGTGGAAATGCGGGTGTAGGCGCCGCCGACGGAATTGAGGCCACCCGCCGCCCAAATCCGGCCCGCGGCGTAGGCGTTGACCATGCCCGCGGCCGACTGCGTCATGGGGTCTACGTAGCTCCAGGTGTTGGTCGCCGGGTTGTAGCGCTCCGCGCTGTCCAGGCTGGAGAAGGTCGCTCCCAGGCTATCGGTGCCGCCGTAGATGTAGACATAGGCGCCGTCGGTGGCGATGCCCGGCGAGACGCGCGCCACCTGCATGGGCGCCAGCGTAGCCCAACTATCGGTCGCCGGGTCGTAGGCCTCGAACGCCGTCATGCCGGCGTAGTTCGGGTCAGCTCCCTGCGCGCCGCCGGCCACGTAGATTTTGCCGTTGAGCGTGACAGCCACGTTGTTTTCACGCGGTCGGCATGGACGCACGCAGCGTCCAGGAGTCCGTGGCGATGGTGTATTCGTAGTTGGTGGAATTAGAATTGTAGTCGCCGTCGTCGCCGCCCATGACATAGACCTTACCGTTGTAGGCGGCCTGCGCGGCGGTGCCGATGCCAAGATCCCCCACCGGAATGGGCGCGCCGGATGACCAACTGTTCGCGCCTGAATCATAGATGAGCGTGGACGTGACGGCGTACAGGCCGGTCGAAATATCGGCGTAGCCTCCCACGACGTAGATGCGCGTCCCGACTGCCGACGGCTGAATGCCGTAGAGGCCCATCGGCATGGGCGCACGCGAGGTCCACGCGTCGGTGGCGGGGTTGTAGAGATCCACATTGGGCACGGCGACGCTGCCAGGCGTGTTGCCGCCGACGGCGTAGAAGGTGCAGCCGTCCACAGAGGCGCCGCCCATCAGCCAGCCGGCGGTGGGCACGGCTGCGCCGGCGCCCCAGGCCAGGGGGCGAGCCTCACGCGGACCGGCCGGTGCGGCCGGCGGCAGGCCAGGGGACGCTGCGGCGGAAAATGCTCCCACCAGCAGCACCAGGATCGTCATTACCAACACAGTTGTCCAACGAATTTTCGTAGCCATTTCCAGTTCCTCCTTGCGTTCGCATTCATGATTGACAGCCTATCGGCTCAACGTCACGGGGGCGATCCGGGATGATCGTGCGGTCATCCGATTCAGAAAAATGTTCATCATTCACAGGCGCCGCCGGTGTGATGAACCGCCGCATGAAATCGGCCAGCTCAGCCATGTCCCGAAAGAAGAGCGTCTCACCGCTCGGCACGTAGATTGCCTGCCCGCGCCACTCAGCCTGGCCGTCGCCCAGGTCTTCGCGCCACAGGCGCACAGCGAACAGGTGTGAAGGGGGGCGTTCGTGCTGAAGTGACATCGCTCATTTCCCCACATGGACTTGCATGGCAGCATAGCACAGCCACCGCTTCAAAAGCGTTTCATGAAAGATTTCACAGAGTGTTCCATGTCACAGGTTTGCGCAGAGGGGAGAGGCGGAGAGGGGGAGAAGAGGAGAAGGGGAGAAGGGGAGAAGGGGAGAGCGTGCCATTGACAGGCGAACGGATTATCTGTATTATACGGGTCAATTATCATAACGAACAGGTATATTACAGATGAACTCGACTCCCAATATCTGAGTATTCTGCAAGAAGCCGGCTTTGTGGAACGTCGTGCGCCAGTGACGCAGGTCGAGCGCTCACGCCTGGGGCGCTATCACATCACCGACCCCTATTTGCGCTTCTACTATCGTTTTCTCGCCAACCGTCAAACCCAGTTGGCCCTGGGGGTCCAGGAGCAGTCATTGGCGGAGATCAAGCGTCATCTACGCGACTTCATCGGCGCCAACACCTGGGAAGAGATCTGCCGGGAATGGCTCTTACGCGCCAGTGCGAATGACACATTGCCTTTTGTGGTAGATCAGGTCGGCAGCGCCTGGACGCGTGGAGCACAGGTGGATGTGGTGGGCATCAATTCGATGGAGAAGTTATTGGTGCTTGGCGAGTGCAAATGGGGTCTTGAACCCGTTGGGCGCAGCGTCTTGACTGCGGTCGTTGACAAAACGGCGGAGGTTACACCCAGTCAGGGACAGTGGCAGGTCTATTACCTGGGCTTTGCGCGTGACGGCTGGACCGCCGCCAGCCACGCCTTCGCCCAGGAAATAGCCGACTCCCCACCAGGCGGCAAGAACTGGCGCGCGCTCGGAATGCGCCTCCTGGATTTATCTCAGGTTGATCAAGACCTGACCGCGTGGGTGAGCTGACAGGGAGCTGGTGACGCTGTCGAGCAAGGAAACACACCGCCGTTCAACGCCGGATGATGGGCACGAATACGGACCATGGCGTTGCGGTCGGGGTTGACGTCGGGGTGAGCGTGAGCGTGAGCGTGGCCGTGGCGCTGGGGGTCGCGCTCGGCGTGAGCGTGGCCGTGGCGATGGGGGTCAGCGAGGGCGTCGCGGTGGCGCTCGGCATGGGGGTCGGCGTGGCGCTGGGCGTGGCGCTCGGCGTGGGCGTGACTGTAGGGCTGGGGGTGGCGCTGGGGGTTGGCGAGGGCGTCGCCGTGCCGGTTGGCGTGGACGTGGGCGTGGCGCTGGGGGTTGGCGTGCGCGTGGCGGTGACGGTCGGCGTGCGCGTGCGCGTCGGCGTCGCAGTGGCCGTCGCGGTCGGCGCCACGTTGATCCAGCGGGCGATGTGCGAGGCCGCCACATCCCCGGCCGCGGTGAACGAGCCGCCCGCAAAGACGGCGGTGTTCCCATCTGCGGCCAGGGTGAGGACACTGTTATCCAGGCCGCTGCCCAGGGCCGCCCAGGACGAGCCATCCCAACGCGCAATGCGGTTGGCGCTGACCCCGCCGGCCGTGGTGAAGCGGCCGCCGGCCACCAGGCGTCCGGCGCCGTCCAGGGCCAGGGCCGTCACAGCATCGTTCGTGCCGCTGCCCAGGGGCGCCCAGGTCGAGCCGTTCCAGGCCGCCACATGATCGAGACCCGTCCCCCCGCCAGCCTCAGCGGTGAACTGGCCGCCGGCGTAGAGCACGCCGTTGCTGCCGAGCTGCAGGGCGTTGACCGGCGCGTTGAGTCCTGCGCCCACGGATGACCAGGCAGTACCGTTCCAGCGCGCGATGTTGGACAGGGGCGTGCTGAAGGTGCCATCAACCAGGAAATCGCCGCCGGCGTAGAGATTACCGCTGCTATCCACGGCCAGCGCCCTGACGCCGCTCTGGCCGTAGAGACCGCCGCCCACCGACACCCAGGCAGAGCCGTTCCAACGGGCAATCTCCAGGGGACCGCCGCCGCCAGGGCTGCCAAACGCGCCGGCCACGTAGACGTTGTTGCTGCCATCCACAGCCAGCGCGTTGATCTGCCCGTTCAGGCCGTTGCCCAGGTACGACCACGCTGAGCCGTTCCATTTGGCGACATAACCCTGCGAGGCAGACCCAAAGCCGGCGTAGAGGTTGCCCGCGGCGTCACGCGCCAGCGCGTAAACCGCGTCGCTCAGCCCGCTACCCAGGGGCGACCAGGCTGAGCCGTTCCATTTGGCGATGTGGCGCACGGTCTGCAAGCCGGCGTTGAAAAAGCGGCCGCCGACGAACAGGTTGCCGCTCCCGTCCAGCAGCATGGCTTGAACCGCCGCCTCTACGCCGTTGCCCTGGCTCGGCGTCAGGTCGGTCCAACTGCCGCTACGCCAGCGCTGGAAAATGCCGCGGCCAGAGAAACCGCCCGCGTAGAGATCGCCGTTCTGCACGAGCAGGTCACGAATGGCTTCGCTCGCGCCGCTGCCCAGGGCTGACCACGCGGCGCCATTCCACTTGGCAATACGGTTGAAGGTGACGTTGTTGGTGCTGTCCTGGGTGAAGATGCCGCCCGCGTACACGTTGCCGCCCGCGTCCGCGGTCAGGCTGTAGACCCAGGAGTTGAAGCCGACGCCCAGCGCGCCCCAGGCTGTGCCGTTCCAGCGGGCCACATAGTTGAGCGTGACGGTGTTCCAACCGTTGGTGGTGAAGGCGCCGCCGGCGTAGAGCGTGTTGCCCTGCCACAGCAGGCTGCGCACCGAGCCGTTGAAGCCCGCGCCCAGCGGTCCCCAACTGAAACCGCTCCACTTGGCGACACGATCCCCCGGCGTGGTGAAATCGCCGCCCACGTAGAGCACACTGGTCACCGGGTCAATGGCCAGGGCATAGACGCAGCCGTTGGCGCCGTTGCCCACGGCCGACAGGGTCGAGCCGTCCCAGCGGGCGAGGTTGTTGAGGGTGACGGCGCCCGTGCCATCGGTCAGGAAACAGCCGCCGACGTAGACATCGCCGCTGGCCGGGTCAATGGCGACCGCGTAGGCCGTGCCCCACAGCCCCGCGCCCAGGATCGTCCAGACGCTGCCGTTCCACATGGCCGCGAAGCCCAGCATGTCCCCCACCGCGTAGAGATGGCCGTTCGCAGCCAGCGCCAGGTCGCGCACACCGCCGATGCTGCCGACGGCCGACCAGGTCGCGGTGGCGCTGTTCCATTTCGCCACATTGCTGATGGGCTGACTGCCCACGTGCGTGAAATGACCGCCGAGGTAGATATTACCATTCGCGTCCTGCACCAGGGCCGACACATCCCCGTCCACGCCGGGGAACTGAAACCCGGCATCCCAGGCGCCGGCGGTTGGGCCGAGCCAGGGGTGCATGGCCGCCGCGCCGGCCGTCGTTGAACCGCTCTCCGCGGGCCGCCCCGCGTTGACCGCCCCCGCCAGCCGGCCAGCCAGCAGCAGCGCCACCACGACCATCAGGCGACTCGCCCAGGTCACACCTCGCCAGTAGCTCTTCATCGCTCATCTTCCTCGTTTCTGCATCTCGACTTCCAGCCCACTATGTACTGCAAGCGGGCACGAATTGCGCCTGCCCCCGTAGGCGGAGGAGTGAAATCTATTCCCGCTTACAGTATAGCACAGCGACCGCTTCAAAAGCGTTTCAGGAAAGATTTCACAGGTGTGTTTTTTGTGGTTGGATGGGCCCTGTACCTGGAATTGCGCAGGAATTCCAAATGGGGGGCCCGGGGGGCCCGGCGCGGGGGGGGGGGGGGGGGGGGGGGGGGGGGCGGGGGGGGGGCCCGGGGGCCCCGCCCGGGCGCCCCGGGGGCCCCGGCGGCGGGGGCGCCCCCCCCGCGGCCCCCCCCCGCGGCAAGGGGGGCCCCCCGGCCCCCCCCCCCCCCGCGGAAAGCGGGGGGGGGGGGGGCCCCCGCCGCCGCCCCCCCCGGCC
Source organism: Candidatus Amarolinea dominans (assembly GCA_016719785.1). Taxonomy (NCBI): domain Bacteria; kingdom Bacillati; phylum Chloroflexota; class Caldilineae; order Caldilineales; family Candidatus Amarolineaceae; genus Candidatus Amarolinea; species Candidatus Amarolinea dominans. The sequence continues at coordinate 96,497 of JADJYJ010000020.1, read as the reverse complement.
CCCCCCGCGGCGGGCGGGGCGGGGGGGCCCGGCGGGGCCCCGGGCCCGCCCCCCCCCCCCCCGGCCCGAAAGCGGGGGGCGGGGCCCCCCCCCGCGAAAGGGGGCGCGGCCCCCGCGGGCCCCCCCCCCCCGGGGGGGGGGGGCCGCGGGGGCGGGGCCCCCGCCCCGCCCCCCCCGCCCGGGGGGCCCGGGCCCGCGGCCCCCGGCGGGCGGCGGCGGCCCCCGGCCCGGCGCCCCCCGGGGCCCGGCGGGGGCGCCCCGCCCCCCCCCCCCCCCCCCCGGCGCCCCCCGCCCCCGGCCCCCCCCCCCCCCCGGGCCGGGGACCCCCCGCCCCCCCCCCCCCCGGGCGGGCCCCCCCCCCCCCCCCAAGCCGGCCGGGGCCCCCCCCCCCCCCCCCCCGGGGGGCCGCCCCCCCCCCCCCCCCCCGCCCCCGCCCGGCCGGCCGCCCCGCCCCCCCCCGGGCGCGGCGCGCCCCCCCGGCGCCCCCCCGCCCGGGGCCCCCCCCCCCCCGGGGGGCCCCGGCGGCCCCCCCGGCGGGCCCCCCCCCCGCCCCCGCGAAACCGCGGGGGGGCCCCCCCCCCCCGGGCGAGCGGGCGGGCGGGGGCCCCCCCGGGGGCCCCCCCCCGGGGGGCGGCCCCCCGGCGGGGCCCCCCCCCGGGCCCCCCGCCCCCGGCGGGGAAGGCGCCCCCCCGGGCCTTGACCGGAATCGAGGCTTTAGCCGGTGCAGTTTGCGGCTTTGCTGGCCAAGAAACCGGCTGAAGCCTCCAATCCAGGTCCGATCAACGCCTACATTATGGAATTCCTGGAATTGCGCGGGCAATTCGCTTGGCGGGCCAGCTTGTGCTAAAATTCGATCCAGCGCCAGATTGTGATCGTTGCGCAGGGAAGGAGTAATGAGATGGCTTCTGCACCCGATATCGTTGTCGAAGTCGAAGCGTCGCCAGACGTGGACGCTGCCAGTGCGGCGCCAGTCGCCGATTTTCTGGCGATTCTGGAGAAAGCCGGCAGTGCGACGCCAATCGCCGGCGACGAACTGCCCCCGGCGTCATAAGCCCATGACCACAACCATCGAATCCGCTATTCCGACGCGACGCACGATCATTGACATGGCCAGGCGGCGCCAGCGCCCTGGCAGCGGCAGCGCGCGTAGTTTCCTGGAGGAAAGAACGACCATGACCCAATGGCCTGATCTGACGCCTGTGCTGGCCCCCATCTTGTGGGCTGTGGCCGGCGCCGCCGCCACGCGGCTCTACATGCCGGAGCGATCCACGCGCGATCTCGATCTTGTCATCGAAAGCCGCGATACCCAGGCGGTGACGCGCAAATTGCGCGCGGCCGGCTTCACACTGCTTGGCTCGCTGAGCATCGGCGGCACGCGCTGGCAAAGTCCGCAGGGAATCCCCGTCGCTGTCATCGCAGGAGCCGAACCCTGGTGGCCGCTGGCGCTGCAGGCTGCGCAGAGCAACCGCGACGCGCAAGGGCTGCCGGTGTTGCCACTCCCCTACCTGGCGCTGATGAAGTTCAACGCCAGCCGGACGATTGACCTGGGCGATTTGACCCACATGCTCGGACTGGCAGACGCAGCCACCCTGGCGCAGGTGCGCGACCTGTTTCACCAGTTTGCCCCGGATGGCCTGGAAGACCTCGAAAGCCTCATCGCCCTGGGCAAACTCGAGATGGACGATCCGGGCGCAGCGTAGGAGGTTCGTGATGCCGCATTGGTTCAACACCGCCGGGCCGTGCAAGCCCGATATCCACTACATGCTGCCCGCCGCGGCGCGCGTGGCCGGCGCGCGGCCGTTGATCGAGCAGCAGGCCTATTTCGTCATCCACGCCCCGCGGCAAACCGGCAAGACGACGGCCATGACGATGCTGGCGCGTGAACTGACCGCTTCGGGCCGCTATGTCGCGGTGCTGCTCTCGGTCGAGGTCGGCGCGGCGTTCAACACCGATCCGGGCGCGGCCGAGCTGGCAATCCTGGCTGAGTGGCGCAATGCGGCCAGCGTGCGCCTGCCGGCCGATCTGCAGCCGCCGTCCTGGCCAATGGAAACGGAGGGGCAGCGCATTCGCGCCGCTTTGCAGCAGTGGGCGCAGGTTGCCCCGCGACCGCTGGTGCTCTTCATGGATGAGATTGATGCGCTGCAGGATGTCGCGCTGATCTCGGTGCTGCGCCAACTGCGCTCAGGCTTTGCGGACCGCCCGGCCGGCTTCCCCTGGTCCGTGGCCTTGATCGGCATGCGGGATGTGCGCGATTACAAGGTGGCCGCCGGCGGCAGCGAACGGCTCAACACCGCCAGCCCGTTCAACATCAAGACCCGCTCGCTGACGGTGGGCAATTTTACGGCGGAGGAAGTGGCGGCGCTCTACGCGCAGCACACGAGCGACACCGGCCAGATTTTCACCGCAGAGGCGACTGCACTGGCCTTTACCTTGACCCAGGGCCAGCCCTGGCTGGTCAACGCCCTGGCCAAGGTCGCGGTCGAGGAGCTGGCGCCTGAACCGACCCACCCCATCACTGCCGATCACATCGAGCAGGCCAAAGAAATCCTGATCCAGCGCCAGGAGACCCACCTGGACAGCCTGGCCGAGCGGCTGCGCGAGCCGCGGATGCGCCAGATCATCGAGCCGATGCTGGCCGGTCAGTCGTTAGGCGATGTGTCCAGCGATGACCGCCGTTTTGTCATTGACTTGGGACTGGTTACACGCGACCCTGAGCGGGGTCTAGTCATTGCCAATCCAATTTATCAGGAGATTATCCCGCGAGTGCTTGCTGGCGGCGCCGCCGATTCTCTTCCATTTCTCCGGCCAACCTGGCTGACGGGGGCGAACTTGATCCGCCGCGCCTGGTGATGATGGCTTTCTTGCATCGCGACGGCGAACGCCCGGGTCCGCGAGGCGTGATCGCGCAGTGTCCCGTAGGGACACGTGACCTTAGCCGCGCCATCCGGCCAGATCGCGCAGTGTCCCGTAGGGACACGTGACCTGCACGGATCGCACGATCCGCCCGTCCCAAGGGACGGTCCCCGCGGCATGCGACGGCGAACGCCCGGCGCCCAGGGAACGGACCTAGCCCCCAGGCAGACCCAGTCCCGTAGGGACACGTGACCTTAGGTCGTGGCCTCATTCAATCGTCCCTACGGGACGACGGATGTGGCGGTGCGTCGTCGGCTAAAGTCAATACGTCCCTACGGGACGCAGCTATTCCAATGACAGTTCGCACCCAATCATGAGTTCGCACCCAATCATGAGTTCGCACCCAATCATGAGTTCGCACCCAACCATGATCGGTGACTGCCCACCCCGGCCCCAATTCACCCACCCTGGGCAACGACGACATCCTTCAGGAACCAGCGCCGCATGGGCGAGATGGGGAAACGGGTGACGGCCGGCTTGACCAGCGCGCTCCAGCGATGGTAGGTGAGCGGCAGGACGGGCGCTTCGGTCGCGAGGATGGTTTCGGCCTGCCGGTAAAGGCGCAGGCGCTCGACCGCGTCGCGCTCGGTCCTGGCCCTGGCAACGAGGTCATCGTACGCGGCATGGCGCCAGCCGGTCTGCAAGCCGATGGGCGCCAGGCGCAGGAAGTTGTCCGGGTCTGGAAAATCGGCGCGCCAGCCCACGAAAAGGATATGCGGACCTCCCACGCCCGCGAAGCGGATCACCTGCCCGGCTTCCACGCTCCGTACCTGGCTGCGCACGCCCAGGACCTCCTGCCACTGCTGCGCCAGGTATTCGCTCACCGAAGCCCAAACGCTTGAACTTTCACCGCCCCACAGTTCGATCAGCGGCAGACCCTGCCCGCCCGGATAGCCGGCCGCGGCCAGGAGCTGCTGCGCCTGCCCTGGCGCGTAGGGCAGAGCCGTGTCCGCGGCATGCCCCGGCAGGTTGGGCGGGATGAAGCCCCCCGTCGCCGGTGAATCATAGCCGAACAGGCGCGCCGCGGCCAGATGCGCGCGGTCGGTCGCCAGGACGAACGCCCGGCGCACGCGCGCATCGTCGAAGGGCGGCCGCCGTGTGTCGAAGGCCAGGTAGTCCACGCGCAGGTCGGGCACGGAGCTGAACTCCCCCGTATGGCGCCGGTGCAAGTGTACCGCTTTCGTCCGCGGCAGGCGATGCAGAGCCAGCACGTCCAACTGACCGGCCTCGTACAACGGCGCCTGCTCCTCCCAATCGGTCAGCAGCGTCACCTCCACCCGCCCCACGTTGCCCGCCAACCGACCCGTCGCGGGCGCATGATAATCAGCGTTGCGTTCCAGAGTCAGGGCTTTGCCTTGCTGCCAGGCGGCCAGGCGAAACGGGCCGTTGCTCACCAGGTGCGCGGGCGCGCTCCAGGCGCGGCCATGCTGCGCCAGCGCGTGACGCGGCACGGCAAAGGCGACGCGGTGCGCCAGCACGTAGAGAAAGCTGTTGACCGGCTCGGCCAGGGTGACGCGCAGCGTGAAGGGGTCCAGGACCTGCACGCCGAGCTGATCCGATTGGATGGTCTCCCCGGCCAGCAGGGCCGCCGCGCCGGCGATGTCGCCCAACAGGCGCGCAAAAGGCGCGGCCGTAGCCGGATCGAGGGCGCGGCGCCAGGCAAACGCAAAATCGGCCGCGGTGACCGGCGCGCCGTCGGACCAGGCGACATCACGCCGCAGGCGGAACGTGTAGACGCGGCCGGCTGCCTCGACCTGCCAGTCGGCCGCGATATCGGGCACGATGGTCATGTCCGGGCCTTCGGCCACCAGGCCGCAGAAGAGCTGGTCAATCAGCCAGGCGTCGCGGCCATCGTCGGCCGCGGGATCGAGCGTTTGCGGGATCAGCCGCGCCAGGTGCAGGGCGGCGTGCGGCGCGGCGACCGCCGACCAGGCCGGCTGCTGCGCCAGCAGGCCAAAGCCGGTCGCGTAGGCCGCGCTGGCCGCGCTGAAATCGAAGGCGGCGTGATGGGTCTGGCCGAGCCGGAGCATGGCCTGACCCGCGCCGGCCGCGTTGCCCTGCGCGTGCAGGAGAGCCGCGGCGCGACGATAGCAGGCATCCGCTTCGAGCACGGCCGCGACGCTGCGCGCTTCATCGCCAGCCTGCAGCCACCAGGTCACGGCGGCCGCGGCCTCGCCGGCCTCCTCGAAATGATGCGCCGCCTGCGCCGCGCGGTTGACCGGCGCAGGCGCTGCCTCTTGCAGCGCCTGGCCGGCGCGGCGATGCAGCAGCCGGCGTTGGGGCGCGCTCAACTGCGTGTAGGCCGCGGCGCGCAGCTTGTCATGGCTGAAATCGTAACCGTCCGCGCCCTGCTGGCGCACGATGCCCCGGCGCCACAACTCGTCCAGCGTCGTCAGCAGGCCGGCTTCGTCCAGGCCGCTGACGCGACGCAAAGCGTCCAGGGTACACTGGCGGCCCAGCACCGCGGCAACCTGGGCCAGGCTGCGGCCGGCCGCGGAGAGCTGCGCCAGGCGCTGTTCGAGCACCGCCTGTACCTTGAGCGGCTGGCGGATGTGCAGCGGGCAGAGCGGGCAGAGCGGCCCGGCGGGGTCAGGATCGGGGTTGGGCTGCGCGCCGGGCGCGGTCATCGAACCGGCGCGCACGGTCTCGACCAGGAACAGGGGGTTGCCCTCGCTGTCGTGATGGAGGTGGCGAATCTCGCACGGCGTCAGCGGTCGGCCGGCCAGTTGGGCGGCCAGCTCGCCGCATTCATGCACGTTGAGCGGCGCCAGGGTCAGCTCGAGCCAACGGCCAGACGCCTGCAAGCGGCGGCGCAGGTCGTGCAGGGGATGGTCGGCCTGAATCTCCTCGCGGCGCACCGTGCCCAGCACGAGCAGCGGCGCGCGTCCGGCCTGGCTGAGCAGGTAATGCAGCCAGGCCAGGGTCTGTTCATCGCCCAGGTGCAGGTCATCGGCCAGGAGGAGCAGCGGCCGCGGCGGGTTGAGCAGCGGCGCGGCCAGGGCTTCGAAGAAGCGCCGGCGCTGCCAGGCCTCGAGCAGCGGGCCGGGTGCGGTCAGGCCGGGCCGCGACGTCAGCACCTCCGGCAGCAGGCGGGCAATCTCGGCCAGGCGGCCGTCATCCAGGGCAGACAGGCGGGCTTGCAGGCACGGGCTGCGCAGCCAGGCAGCGACGGGTGCGAAGGGCAGCGGTTGAACGGACGGGTCGCAGCGGGCCACGGCCACATCACGGCCTCGCCGCCACAGCCAGGCGACCAGCTCTTCGGCCAGCCGCGTGGTTCCCACGCCAGCCTCGCCGCTGAGCAGGACCAGGCCGGGGCTGCCGGCCGCGGCCGCCTGCCAGCGTTCCAGCAACTGCGCCCATTCGGCCTGGCGCCCCACCAGGCGCGGTGTGCTGAGCGGGGACAGGGAAGGCAGGGGCGCAGTGTCCTGGTCAGGGTCGCCTGCGGCCTGCTCGAGCACGCGCTGGTAGAGCGCCTGGGTGCGGGGATGGGGATCAACGTTCAATTCCCGGCGCAGCAGCGCGGCGCAGCGGTGATAGGCGTGCAGGGCTGCGGCGCGGTCGTTGTTCGCGAGGTGCAGGTGCATCAGGCGGCGGTGGTTGGCCTCCATCACCGGGTCGGCGGTCAGCAGGCGCTCGGCGCAGCGCAGCGCCGGGTCGAACTGGCGCCCGGCTTCGTATGCAGCAGCCAGGCGCTGCAGGCTCTGCAGGAACATCTGGCGCAGCCGTTCGCGCGGCCGCATGATCCACTCATCGTAGCAGGTGGGCAGCAGATCGCCGCTGTAGAGGTCCACGGCGGCCTGCAGCGCCTTGCTGTCGTGGGCGGCCCCCAGCGCGGCCTCGAAATCGGCCGCGTCCAGGTGAAACGGCCCGTCGCCGCGCCATTCGACATGGTGTTGGTCGAAGCGGAGAAAGCGATCGGCATCGGGTAAAGCCCCGCGCAGGCGATGGAGCAGGGTGCGCAGGTTCGAGCGGGCCTGGGCATCGGTGGTGTCGGGCCAGAAGTGGCAGGCCATCTGCTGGCGTTCTTGGGGAACGCCGGATCGCAAGACGAGGAAAGCGGTCAGCGCCTGCAGCCGCGGCTGATCGAACGCGGTCAGCGGCTGTGCGTCGCAGGTCAGGGAGAAGTATCCCAGGAGGTGGATGTGCAGTGCCCCAGCGGGGTTCATGTGCAGAGCTTCCTTGATGTTGCCGCAGCGGGTGTAATCCCACGGTCGAAAGGACCACTCGTATTATAGCATAGATCAACAGCGGTTCCCGAAACCGCCATCGGTCGTGCGCGCATGATCGAAATGCAGCCTGGTCTGGCGGAGTGCAAAGTGCAGAGTACAAAGTTGCGCGGCCAGACCATCGAGATCGGCTGTCCTTCCCACTTTGCACAGAGGCCGTTGGAGGCCGGCTGGCTCGACACCATCACATCCAGTTGCGCAAAAACAATGGCGCAGTTATACTGTGGGCCATGAACATCTTCCTGCGCTCTGCGGAATTCGATGCCTGGTTGGCTGCCTTGAAAGACAAGGTGGGGCGCGCCCGTATTCTTCGTCGTATTCGATCTGCCGAGCACGGAAACTTCGGCGACTGCGAACCGGTTGGTGCAGGCGTTTCGGAAATGCGTATCCATGCCGGACCGGGCTATCGAGTCTATTACACTCGTCGCGGAGAGGTGATCTATCTACTTCTTCTGGCCGGTGACAAGTCTTCCCAAAAGCGGGATATCAAACGAGCACTTGAGATGGCGCGGGCTTTGCATGAGGAGTAAACCATGACCAGATTTGCCTTGTTCGATGCAGCCGATTATCTCGACGATGAGGAAACCATGGCTGAATACCTTACCGCTGCGCTGGAGGACCACGACGTGTTGGGCGGGTGGGGGCAGAAATTGCGAAAGATACTGGTTTAGGGCCGGCCACAAGAGCTTGCGCCTGGGCCAAACCGGCTATGACACGGGCTCAAACCTTGGGTGTCAGGCCGCTTTTGGCCGGCCCGCCCGCCTGTGCCACAATCTGAGGCAGCACGCTGCCGCTAACCACCATATCACCGTGAGGCGCCCATGCCCGCTCCTGCCGAGATTGTCCAGCTCGTCGAGCTCTTCCAGCGCAACTACGACCAGTACTGCGCACCTTCCTTCAGCGAGGCCGCGGTCCGCCACCAGTTCATTGACCCCTTCTTCGCCGCACTGGGCTGGGATGTCAACAACACCCAGGGCTTCGCGGAGCAGTACAAGGAGGTGGTGCATGAGGACAAGGTGCTCGTAGGTGACGCCACCAAGGCGCCCGACTACTCTTTCCGCATCGGCAAGGAACGCAAGTTCTTCGTCGAAGCCAAGAAACCCTCGGTAAACATCAAGCACGACATCGAGCCAGCCTATCAACTACGCCGCTACGCGTGGAGCGCCAAGCTGCCGCTCTCCATCCTGACCGATTTCGAGGAGTTTTCGGTCTACGACTGTCGCATGCGACCCGACAAAAGCGACAAAGCCGCGACGGGCCGCATTCTGCTGCTGAATTTCACGGACTACGTCGCGCGCTGGGATGAGATCGCGGGCATCTTCAGCAAGGCTGCGGTGTGGCAGGGCGCGCTCGACAGGTTCGCCGTGGCGAAGGCCGGCAAGCGCGGCACCGCCGAAGTGGACGACGAGTTCCTGGCCGAGATCGAGCGCTGGCGCGAGCTGCTGGCGCGCAACCTGGTGCTGCGCAACCCTCATCTGCGCGGCCACGACGTCAACTGGGCCGTGCAGCAGACCATAGACCGCATCGTCTTCCTGCGCATCTGCGAGGCGCGCAACCTGGAGACGTACGAGCAGCTGCGCGCGCTGCTCAACGGCGGCCACACCTACGCGCGCTTGGGGGAGCTCTTCCGTCGCGCGGACCTGCGCTACAACTCCGGGCTGTTCCATTTCAGCGAGGAGCGGGGTCGTGCCGAAGCGCCCGACACCCTCACCCCGGGTCTGGAGATTGATGACAGGGTGCTCAAAGACATCATCGAGCACCTCTACTACCCGCAAAGTCCCTACGAGTTTTCGGTGCTGCCAGCCGACATCCTGGGCCACGTCTACGAGCGCTTCCTGGGCAAGGTGATCCGCCTCACCCCCGGCCGGCAGGTCAAGATCGAGGAGAAACCGGAGGTGCGCAAGGCGGGCGGCGTCTACTACACGCCCACCTACATCGTGGACTACATTGTGCGTCAGACGGTTGGCCCCCTGCTGGAGGGGAAGACCCCTGCCCATGGGCGGTCGCCAGGGTCGCTCCCACGCGTCGCGGATATTGCCTGTGGATCGGGATCGTTCCTGCTGGGCGCGTACCAATACCTGTTGGACTGGCACCTCGCCTATTACCTCGAAGAGCCTGAGCGCTGGCTGAAGGGCAAGCGCCCTGCGCTGGAGCGAGTGAGCGGCGGCGCAACCCGGCTGACCATCGAGGAGCGCAAACGCATCCTGATGGACCACCTCTACGGTGTTGATATTGACCCGCAGGCCGTGGAGGTGACCAAGCTCTCGCTGCTGCTGAAAGTGCTGGAGGGCGAAGGGGTGGCCGGCCAGCTATCGCTGGGCGTGGAGCGCGTGCTGCCCGACCTGGGCCGCAACATCAAGTGCGGCAACTCGCTGATCGGCCCGGAGTTTTACGATGGCAAGCTGGATCTGCCGGACGATGAGACCGCGCGGCGGGTGAACGCGTTCGACTGGAAGAAGGAGTTCCCGGAGGTGATGACCGCTGGCGGGTTCGATGCGGTGATCGGGAATCCACCTTGGGGTGGTGACATTGACCGAGAACTGGACTACTTCCACACTCGGTATCCTGCAACTACAAAAGAACACACGGATAGTTATAAATTGTTCGTCGATCGCGGCCTTCAGTTGGCACGCACTGGAGGATTGATATCGATGATCATTCCAAATACACTTCTGAGGCAGAGACGCTTGAAGGATGTTCGCTCTCTGATGTTGCAGCACAAGATTGTGGCTCTGGTAGACCTGGGGGAGGATGTCTTTGAGGGAGTCGTTGCTCCATCATGCATCTATGTGGTGGAGAAGAATCACGCAGCCACCGACCATCAGACTCTCATCATTGATGTCGCTAGACTAGCGAAGTTTGACAGAGTTGAAGTGTTGACACGCAAAAAATTTCAAGGAGGCGCTTATGAGCAGCGGAGTTTTCAAGAGAATGCTGATTTGGAGTTTCGAGCAGTTCCCCAAGATACAAGAGTCCCAGCCATAGCGTTAGGTGATTTTCAGTATCTAGCGTGTAAGGACGCCGGTATCAACTACCAGCGTGTGAGCGTTGGTATGCGAGAGAAGGGGAAAAGCGATCTTGCCAACCGGTTATTGTACGAGGGGGAGCGACAGAAGGATGATGACAAGATGTTCTGGAAGGGAACGGACATCAACCGGTACTGGATCGCTGAAGCCACCAGCAGATTTTGTCGCCCATATTATCAACGGTTTGTTCGCGATAACGAAGTTGTCCATTTGGGCCAGAAGGTGTACAACGCGACACCCAAAATCCTTCTACGACAGACAGCGGATCGCATAATTGCGACAATTGATTACCAAGGAGTATGGTTTGGCCGAAGCATCATAGCAATTGTGCCATCGGACAAATCCGATTATCGTATTGAGTATTTCCTGGGCGTTCTCAATTCTCGCTATTTTGAATGGCTTTACGAAAGAACCGTTCAAGAGACAGGGCGCGTCTTCGCACAAGTCAAACTCTCCAAGCTGAAGCAACTCCCCATCCGCACCATCAACTTCACCGACCCCGCGGACGCGGCACGGCACGACCGGATGATCAGCCTGGTCACGCAGATGCTCGATCTGCACAAGCGGCTGGCTGCCGAAGGCATCCCGCACGAGAAGGCGGCGTTGCAGCGGCGGATCGAGGCGACCGACCGCCAGATTGATGCGCTGGTGTATGAGCTGTACGGGTTGACGGACGCGGAAATCGCGGTGGTGGAACAGGAAGGCGCGAAGGGGTTGGAACACGAAGGCGCGAAGTGACGCGAAGGTCGCGAAGCGCGAAGGCCGCGAATACGATTCTACATCCCCCACACGGTGATCGGTCGGTCCTGGTACCGTTCGATGCGCCGGAAGATCTTCTCGTCCCACGTCCGGCTAGAGTCGCGATCGAAAATGACCAGGTGTCCGGCTTCCGCGGCGCAGCGATCCATGTATTCCCACGTCTGCTGTGATCCTTCAGCGATGGTTGTTTCCAACGACTTGTGACGCAGCTTGGTTTCGACGACTACCTTCTGCACCGGTCTTGGTTCGGCTTCCCCGTAAGGCCATAGGATCAGCAGATCGGTGCGGCCATGCCCCAACCCGTACTCCCGCTCGATGCGGCCGCCGCCATTGACAATGCGCTGCAGGAAGGCTTGCAGCAGGAGCTGCGGCCCCGCTTCCTTGTAGTCGAAGCGCTCCACCCAATGCTCGGAGTGCTCGCGGAAAAAAGATTGAAACGCAGCGATCAGCTTGTCAACCTCCAAACGACCATCCGGCAGGATATACCAGGCTGCAACGAGGGTCATGCCGGTCTGGGCATCCCAGGTCAGCTCGCGGGGAATCACTTCCTGGTAGATGCGGTTGGCTAATTGCAGCGCCCCCGTCCGGTCCTGCCGAACCAGGCCCAAGTCAACCACGTACTGCACGTCGTCAGCGCGAAACTGTTTTCCGAACACCTCACCAACCAGGATCGGTTCGATCACGCGGCGCACGCGTGGTTCCTTGAGTTTGTCGGTCAACTGGTCCAGGTGCGTTTCCCTGCGTAAGATGATCGCCTCTTTGGCTTCGAGGATCAGTTCCGCGGTGATGGGCTGGTCGCGGTCACGGGTGTCCGGCACCTGAAAGCAGGTTTCGTAGCCCAGCGCGTTGACCAGCCAGGGCTGCCCCTGCGTCAGGTCCCAGGCCAGGGCCAGGGCCTCGGGCGTGAACGGCTGGCCTGTCTCGGTGGTGTGCTGTTGGTAGAGCGTCTGCATTTCGGCCTGGCTGAAGTCCCCCAGCCGGAGCGAAGCCGCCTTGATGTTGAAGGCGCTGCCGCCCGTGATGATGGTTTTCTCCTGTTCGGAGTGGATGCGATAGTCGCGCACGTCCCGCACGCCGCAGAGGATGACACTTTGGGGAAATGCTGCCGGCCGCTTGGCGTAGCCGCTGCGTAATTGGCGCAGAACCGAGATGAGGGTGTCACCTACCAGGGCGTCAATTTCATCTATCAGCAGAACGGCCGGTCGCGCTGGTTCGCGCCCAGCCCATAGGGTCAAGGCAACGTCCAGTACGGAGAACTCGCCGTAACGGGCGAGGATGTCGTTGGCGTTGTCCAGGAAGAAATGGTCCTGCAGCGTAATGGATTCCCACAACATGAGTTCGGCGAGAATCACGCGCATGGCTGCACGCACATCTTCGCGCGCGGCCTGGGCGCTCTCCACGTTGATATAGAGACAGCGATAGCGGCCAGTCGCGTTGAGGTGATCGCGCAAGGCCAGCAGCAGGCTCGTCTTGCCCACTTGCCGCGGCGCGTGCAGCACGAAGTATTTTTTCTGGGCGATCAGGGTCAAAATCTCATGCAAGTTCACCCGGCCGAGCGGCGGCAGGCAATAATGATCCGCGCAGTTGACCGGCCCGGCGGTGTTGAAGAAACGCATGGCAAGACCTCCGATCCCTGTTCTGAAAGGGCTTGATACGAGGTCCGGTCACGATGCCCGACCCGCACCATGCCGTCCTCGACATGGCTCGTATTATAGCATGGATCAACAGCGGTTCCCGAATTGCCCGCGTTGTGACAAAAATAACCCCACAGAGCAAGAATCCTGTACATCCTGTTCATCCTGTCCAATCGGCCTGCAGCATTACGCGGCGCCCAGACCGGCGTGCGGACCTTGCAGGGGCACGTCGGGAATGACGGCGGCCGGGCGGCCGATCTGCACGGCGACGCCCTGCGTGTCGCGCAGTTCATCGCTCATGCCCAGTTCGTCGAAGATGCTGGTCGCGCGGAAGTGGCAGTCCACGGCCCAGGCCATCTGCCCGGTGCGGTCGTAGAGGCGCCGCAGGCTGAGGTAGGTGCGGGCCAGGTCAGGCCGGGCGCGAATCTGGCGCAGCAGGTCCAGGCTGGCGATGAGCGCCTGTTCCACGGCCGGCCAATCGGGCGCGGGTTGGCGGGCCAGGGCATCGCCCAGCAGGCGCAGCGCCACCCCGGCCGCCCAGCGATCGCCGGCCGCGCGCGCCAGGTCGAGCGCCTGCTGCGCCCAGGCGCTGGCCGCGGCGGCCTGCCCTGCAGCCAGGTGAGCTTCGGCCAGGAAGAGGTGCGAAAAGTAGTAAAGCACGCGGTAGCCGGTCTCTGTGGCCCAGGCCAGCGCCCGCGCCAGATAGGGCTGACCGGCCTCCAGCCCGTCGAGCGCACAGGTGGCCCGTCCCCACAGGTTTGCCACCATGAAGCAGTGGGGCGAGAGACCGGTCTCCTCGCAGGCAGACAGGATTGGGCGCAGGGTGGCCAGGCAGCCGGCGTAGTCGCGCCGCGCGGCCAGCACGAACGCGAGCTGCATGCGGGCCACGATGAGGGTGGTGCTGTGGCCGCTGACCTCGGCCAGGGTCACGCCGTGCTGGCATTCCTGCTCGGCCCGGTTCCAACTACCCACGCGCGCCCAGGCCACGCCCAGATAACCGAAAACGATCGCCATCTCCGGATGAGCGGCCGGCGGCTGCGCCAACTCCAGGTAGTGCTTGAGATAGACGATGGCATCATCGAAGGCGCCAGTGGCAATGGCCGCGCGCGCCAACATGCGCAGCGATGCGGTCCGCAACTCCGGGTCGCCGGTGGCATCGGCCGTGCGTTGACCACGCCGCGCATATTCGGCCGCCAGGGCGGGCTGTCCTTGCAGCCAAAAAACCTGCGCGGTGCGCTGATAGACCTTGCCCAGGCGCGGCTGATCGTCCAGGGCCGCGGCCAGGCGCTCCGTCTCCGCCAGGATCGTCTGCGCGTGCGCCAGCTCATGCGTGAAGCTGTACGCGGTCGCGAGCTGCAGATTGAGATCAATACGGGTGGCGCCCTGTTCAGCCGGCGCCGCGTGTTGCAGCAGGCCCACCGCCTGCAGGCCCAACTCACGGGCGCTGGCATACGAACGCACACGCAGCGCCTGCTCACCCGCGGCAATCAGGTAGGGCAGCGCCTTGAGCGGCGCATCGCCCTGGCTGAAATGGTAGGCCAGGGTCGCGGCGTCGGCCAGGTCACGATCGAGAGGCGCCGCGGCCAGCACTTCGGCCACGCGGCGATGAACCCAGCGGCGCCGCGCGCGGTTCATCTCGTTGTAGGCCACGGTGCGAATCTGCGCATGGCTGAAATCGTAGCGGGGCGTGGCTGCGGCCAAACCGTCCGGCTCCGTGCGTTCGCGCACGATGCCGCGGCGCAGCCAGGCTTCCAGGCTGCTGATGACCTCCGCGGCCGGCTGCTCGCTGACCTCTTGCAGCACGCTGAAGCTGAATGCCTGGCCCATCGCGGCCGCGACGCCGAGCAACTGGCGACTGCTATCGCTCAGGCGGTCCAGGCGGGCCTCGATGACGTTTTGCACACGCAGGGGCAGGGCAAAGGGCGACCGGCGCCCGCCCGGTTCGTGAGTCAGCAGCCAGCCGGCCCCGGTCTCGTGCAGCGCCTGGACCGTTTCCACCACGAACAGCGGGTTGCCCTCGGTTTCTTCATACAGGCGCTGCAACTGCACCGCGCTCAGGTGCAGCCCCGGGGCGAGCGCGTCAACCAACTGCACGGTTTCGCTGTGACTCAGGCGCGCCAGGGGCAAGCGCAGCAGCCAGCCCTGGCGCTGCAGGCCGCGCACGATGGGCGCCTGGTCGCTGTTCAGCAGCTCCGGCTGGCAGGTCAACGCCACCAGCAGCGATGCGCCCACGCAGCGCCGCGCCAGGTAAGCCAGGAAGTGCCAGGTGGGCTGATCGGCCCACTGCACATCTTCCAGCAGGAGCATGAGCGGCCGGCGTTCGGCCAGGCAGAGCAGAAAACGCCCTAACCCCTCCAGCAGATGGTGCAGGTCCCCATGATCCGCTCCCATCCCGCCCTCGGCTGTTGGTGTGGACAGACCGGGAAAACGGGCCGCCACTTCCGGCAGCAGCGCGGCCACCGGCGCCAGCCAGCCCGGCGGCGGCGTGAACCAGGCCCAATTGACCATCGCCAGACCGCTGCGCAGCGCATCCACCAGCGGATGGAAGGGCACCATGCCTTCAAACTCGCGGCTGTGGCCGCTGAGCAGCGTCAGCGCCTGACCGCTCTGCCACCAGGCCTCCTGCAGCAGCCGCGTCTTGCCGATGCCGGACTCCCCTTCGACCAGCACCATGCTGCCGCGGCCGGCCTGCGCATGGGCCAAACGCGCGGTCAACTCGCCCAGGTCAGCCGTGCGACCGACAAAGGGCGCGCCCGCCGGTGGTTGCAGCGGCAGGCGCGCGGCGTCCACAGGAGAGCGCCTCCGCCCTGCAGCGGGGGGCAGAGCAGGAATTCCCAATGTGGTCGCTGAAGACATTTGGAATGGAGGCTTTAGCCGGTTATTGGGCACTTGAGAACCCTGTGGCAGACCGGCTGAAGCCTCGATTCCGGGACCATTTGGAATTCCTGGGGGCAGAGCGTTGAACGGCGGCGGCGGCGCAAGCGACGGCGCGTGCGTCTCCTGCCAGGCGCCGGCGCGCATCTCCGCGGCCATGGCGGTGGTGGCGGGCAGCGGCGCCGCGTCCAGTTCATCGGCCAGGGCCTGGCGGCAGCGCTGATACTGCTGCAGCGCCTGCGTGCGTGCGCCAGACAGGTAATAGAACGCCATCAGGCGGGTGTGCGCGGCCTCGTGCCAGGGTTCAAGGCGCAGAAGTTGTTCCGCGGCGGCGATGGCGCTGGGGAGATCGCGACGGCCGTGATGGAGGTCTGCCAGCTGCTCCAAAGCCTGCATGGCGCGGTGACGGGCGTGCAGCCGCGGGGCCTGGCACCAGTCATCCAAAAGATCGGCCAGCAAATCACCGCGATAGAGCGCGACGGCCGACTGCAGGGCGTACACAGCAGTCTCCGCGGCGGACGATGGCGCGGCTGTGTCCAAAAAATCCTCGAAGCGCTGCATGTCCACGTCGAAGGCAGCCCGCGGGTTGAGTTGCACCGTGCTGCCTTCAACCAATACCAATTCCTCGGCTGCGGCCAGCGGTTCCAGCGCGCGGCGCAGGCGGTGCAGATATTGCCGCAGATTGCGCCGCGCGGCCGTCTCCGGCGCATCGGGCCAGAAGAGGAGCGCAAGCTGGCGGCGGTCGGCCGGCCGGTCACGGTGCAGCAGGAGGTAGGCAAAGAGAGAGCGCGTGGTGGGAGAGCCGAGATCGAGCGGCGCTGCGCCCAGGGCCGGCGCGATGATCGTCAGGTCGCCGAAGAGCCGAACCTGGGCAAGCGCAACCGGCGGGGACCCGTTCGTGATAGGTGGTGTGGGGCGATCCGGCTGATGTGGTGACAAGGGTGCTCCTGCGGTTTCTCATTCAGCGTCGTCAGCTCGACTGCGACGAGTATACTGTTTTGGCGTTAGAAAGTCAATCAGAATCCCGTGCAGAGAAAACGGGGGATTTTCTGCCACGAATTTCACGAATTGGTTGTTCGTATCACGTCTCCACGCCCTGGGGTTGAATTTCTAAACGCCAAGACGCAGAGACGCCAGGGCGCAAAGGGCTTCTGTTTCCTTGCGTCTCCGCGTCCTGGCGCCCTTGCGTTGAATTCCTAAACGCCGGGGCGCAACAGTCGCCAGGGGCTTTGACCATTCCCCGCGTTTCGGGTAGAATCGAAGTATCGAGATCAGATAAGAAAAGGATGACAATGTGCGCATAATTCTTTACACCGGCAAGGGCGGCGTGGGCAAAACCAGTATCAGCGCAGCCACCGCCCTTCATTGCGCCGATCGTGGCCTGCGCACGATTGTGCTGAGCACCGACCCGGCGCATAGCCTGGGCGATTCGTTCGATCTTCCGCTGGGCAACGACCCGGTGGCGATTGCCCCCAACCTCTGGGGTCAGGAGATTGACCTGCTGCACCAGATGGACCGCCACTGGGGGAAGGTGCAGGATTACATCTCCGCCATCTTCGCCTGGCGCGGCATGGACGAACTGGTGGCTGAGGAGACCTCGGTCCTGCCCGGCATGGAAGAGCTCGCCAGCCTGATGCAGATCAACTGGCTGGCCGACAGCGGGCAGTACGATGTCATCATCGTGGACTGCGCGCCCACCGGCGCCACCCTGCAGCTCCTGGCCTTCCCCGAACTGGCGCGCTGGTATCTGGACAAGATCTTCCCCTGGGAACGGCGCATGATCAAAGCGGTCGCGCCGGTCATCAAGCGCATGACTGACATGCCGCTGCCCAGCGAGGAGTTCTTCGACTCAGCCGAAGACCTGATTGTCCAACTGGAAAAGATCAACAAGCTGCTGACCAATCCCCAACTGACGTCGGTGCGCCTGGTGCTCAACCCGGAAAAGATGGTGGTCAAAGAGGCGCAGCGCGCCTACACCTATCTCAACCTCTACGGCTATGCGACCGATGCCGTCGTCTGCAACCGCATGCTGCCGAACGCCGTCACCGATGCCTACTTCACGGCCTGGAAAGAGGCCCAGGCCCGCTACCATAACCTGGTGCAAGAATCGTTCGAGCCGCTGCCCATCTTCGACGTGCCCCTGTTCGACCAGGAAGTGGTGGGTCTGGAGATGCTGCGGCGCATGGCGGCCTCCGTCTTTGGCGACAACGTGGATCCGACCCGCATCTTCTACGTGGGCAATCCGCAGGCGGTCACGCTGGAGGGCGGCGTCTACAAGCTGACTTTGCCGCTGCCGTTCGTGGAGCGCAGCCAGATCAAGCTGACGCGCAGCCTGGCCGATGAGCTGATCATCCATATCGGTAACTGGAAGCGCAACCTGAGCCTGCCGCGCGCCCTCGCCAACCTGGCCGTCAGCGGCGCCAAGTATGAAGAAGACCGCCTGGTCGTTTCGTTCAACGGGAAGGTAAAGTAGCGCCATGCAACCACCGGTGTGGCAGAAGTACCTGACCGATTATAATGAAGGACTGGGCCTGGTCTACGAGCGCTTCGTGCTCAACGATTTCCTGGCCGACCTGCGTGAGCGCTACGGCATCCAGACTGTGCTGGAGGCGCCGCTCTACGGCATGGCCGGCGTCAGCGGCATCAACAGCGTGGGGCTGGCGCAGGCCGGCTGCCAGGTGACGCTGGTGGATGACAACGCCGAGCGCCTGGCCGGGGTCAAGCGCATTTGGGGCGAGTTGAACCTGCCCATGACGCCGGTGCTGATTCGCGGCGGGGGCGACGGCGGTTGGGCCGCGCTGCCCTTCGCCGACCGCAGCTTCGACCTGGCCTGGTGCTGGGCCGCACTCTGGTATCTGCCCGATGCGGCCAGCCTGCTGGCCGAACTGGCGCGCGTCAGCCGCCGCGTCGTCTTTGTGGCCATGCCCAACAACCTGCAGGTGGGCTACTGGATGCGCAAGCTGTTGATTGACCGCGACTTCTTCAGCACCGTGGACGAGCGCTGGGTCAACATCGGCCTGATCAAGGACACCTTGCGCAGCCGCGGCGTGCGCGCCTGGTGGAGCAGGGGCGTGCTCGACGTGCCGCCCTGGCCGGACACCGTCATGCCGGCCAACGAGGTGCTCAAGCGCCTGGGCATCCGCTCCCGCAAGCTGGAGAGCCAGTTCACCGGCGACAACTGGACCTGGTCCACCATGGCCTACTACCTGGGGCAACAGCCCGATCTTTACGAGCGCGTCATCAGGTACGCCTGGCTCGACCATGCCCCGCTGCCCTGGCAGATCAAAGCGATTTGGGCGCACCATCGCTACGTGGTGGGAACCGTGGCGGCCGTCCTGCCTGGCTGGCGCGTGGCCGTGGATGAAGTCTGCGCGTCGTCGGCATGAAGCGTCCGCTCGCCAAACACCCGGCGACCTGGCTTCTGTTGATCGTCCTCGCGCTGGCCGTGTTCCTGCGCTTCTGGCAGATCAACCGCTTCCCGCTCGGCCTCTTCGGCGATGAGGCGGTCAACGGGTTGGATGCGCTCGATGTGCTGGCCGGCCGCGGCGCCATCTTCTTTCCGGCCAACTTTGGTCGCGAGGGTGCGCATATCTGGCTGGTGGCCGCCTCCCTACGCCTGTTTGGCGTCACCCCCTTCGCCGTGCGCCTGCCCTCCCTGCTGGCCGGCATCCTCACCGTGGCCGCCGCAGCCTGGCTCGGTCATGAGATCGTCGCCGCCCGCCGCCGCAGCGCCCCCGGCGATCGGCCGCTGGACGCCTGGCTGCCGCTTCTCGTGGCCGCGTACACCGCCACCTCCTACTGGCACCTCCACTTCAGCCGCTTCGGCATCCGCGGCATCTTCACCCCGCTGTGGGCCGCCCTGGCCTTCGCCGCGTTCTGGCGCGGGGTCAACCGCGGGCGCACGCGCTGGTTCGTCCTCAGCGGCCTCTGCCTGGGCGCGGGCGTGCATTTCTACACCGCCAGCCGCTTCGTGCCGTTCGCCCTCGTCATCTTCCTGGCCCTCCAAGCCGGCCTGTCCTGGCTCAGCCGCGCCGCAGCCGTCCGGCCCGCGCCGCTGCTGCGCACATTTTTCGGACCGCTGCTCTGGGCCGCGCTGGCGGCTGCGTTGGTGGTCGCGCCGCTGGGCTATTATTTCCTCACCCATCCCGGCAGCTTCGCCTCGCGCGCGGCCACGGTTTCCGCGTTCAACGCC
Organism: Candidatus Amarolinea dominans; assembly: GCA_016719785.1. Lineage (NCBI taxonomy): Bacteria > Bacillati > Chloroflexota > Caldilineae > Caldilineales > Candidatus Amarolineaceae > Candidatus Amarolinea > Candidatus Amarolinea dominans. The sequence goes on along the minus strand of JADJYJ010000020.1, from coordinate 76,873 downwards.
GGGGTGGGCGGCGTCAGCCCCCTGGCGCGCATGGCGCAGGCGGCCGTCGCCAACATCGCCCAGTTCTTCATCCCCGGCCAGGGCGACCCGGCCGCGTTCTACAATCTGCCGGGCCGCGCCGTCTTCGACCCGCTGACCGCGCTCCTGGCCCTGCTCGGCCTGCTGCTCTGCCTGCGCCGCTGGCGCCAGCCGGTCTACCTCTTCCTGGCGTTGTGGCCGCCGCTGCTCCTGCTGCCCACCTTCCTGGCCGTGGACCGCTTCCCCACCCTGCCCCGCGCCCTCGGCGTCATGCCCGGCATCTTCATCTGGGCCGCGCTGGGGTTGGAGGCCGTGCTGGAGTTCGGGTTCCTGAACAGGCGAAAAACCCGAAGTCTCCTGATCATCCTGGCCGCCCTGCTGGCGCTGACCGTGCATGGCGGGCTGGCCGTGCGCGACTATTTCTTCGTCTGGGGGCCCTCGGACGCCGCGTTCGAGGCTTTCGACGGGCATGAGACCGACACCGCGCTCTGGCTGGCCGCGCATCCGCAGCCCGCGCCGGTTTATCTCAGCGCCGATCTCTACCGTCATCCGGTCATCATGTTCCTGCTGGAGCAGACGCCACTGACCGACTTCTTCAGCCATCGCAACCCCGGCCTGCACTGGTTCGACGCGCGGTCGGCGCTGGTTCTGCCGCCCGCTGGCGTCAGCGCGACCTATGTCTTCAGCGGGCAGGCGCAGGCGCCGCCGGCCGTGCTGGACGCCTGGCTGCCGCAGCGCCAGGTGATCTACGATGTCCTGGCGCCCGGCGGTCAACCGGCCACCACCGTGCTGCGCAGCATCCCCGATCAGGCGACTGTCAGACCTGGCCCTGGCCTACCGCAACGGCCTGACCCTGACCGGCTTCAGCCTCAGCGCGCAACCGGGGCCGGGCGCGGCCGTGCAAATCACGCTGACCTGGCAGATCGAAAGCGCGGCGCCGGTTCCTGGCATTTCCAACTACAACGTGCGCGTGGCGCTCCTGGTCGGCGACCGTCCCTGGGCCGGCGTGGAAGCGCCGTTCGCCTACCGCCCGGCCGAATGGGCGCCGGGCGAACGCCTCAGCACCTGGCACCCGCTGACCCTGCCGCCCGACGCCCCCGCGGGCGCGTATGAGTTGGCGGTCGCGCTGGTGGACGACGCGGGCCAGATCGTCCCCTTGAGCGATGGGGCCGCGGAGGCGCGGCTGGGGCCTCTCCTCATCCCCTGACCCCTTCTCCTCTCCGCCATACGGAGAGGAGAAGGGGGGAAGAGCGGGCCTCTCCTCATCCCCCGGCCCCTTCTCCTCTCCGCCGTACGGAGAGGAGAAGGGGGGAAGAGCGGGCCTCTCCTCATCCCCGGCCCCTTCTCCTCTCCGCCATACGGAGAGGAGAAGGGGGAAGAGCGGGCCTCTCCTCAACCCCCGGCCCCTTCTCCTCTCCGTCATACGGAGAGGAGAAGGGGGGAAGAGCGGGCCTCTCCTCATCCCCCGGCCCCTTCTCCTCTCCGCCGTACGGAGAGGAGAAGGGGGGAAGAGCGGGCCTCTCCTCATCCCCCGGCCCCTTCTCCTCTCCGCCGTACGGAGAGGAGAAGGGGGGAAGAGCGGGCCTCTCCTCATCCCCCGGCCCTTCTCCTCTCCGCCGTACGGAGAGGAGAAGGGGGGAAGAGCGGGCCTCCCAGGCCCTTCTCCCGCCGTACGGAGGTAGAAGGGGTGGCGCCACCTCACCCAGGCCCCTGGGGTTGGTGGCGCCTTCTCCTCCGCTGGAGAGGGAAGCCAGCCTCCCATCGGCCTTCCTCGTCCCCTCGGAGGGGGAAGTGGCAAGATGGCACTCCTCAGAGGTGCACTCCTCTCCGCGTCACGGAGGGGAAGTGACGACCCCGCGAGGGCTTCTGGCCGGACGACGTTGTCGCTGCACCAACCTTGCGCAGGCCCGCCGGGTAAGGGGCTTTTGTGGTCGAGGCCGGTTTCGAGTTGCCCGACGCTGGATGGTGCAGCCAGCCTACGCAAGGGGATTCCACGTACCCGCAGGCGAAGTGACATTCAGGCGCCTAGTCCTCGAAGCCAACATGTGTACTACCCTGAGGGTTGGCAGCAAGATCGCCAACCTTGCTTTAGCAGGTTTCCGGGTAAGGGGCTTTAGGGCGGGCCGTGAATGATCATTCGCGGCGCGCCCCACCGAATGAATTCGGTGTCTGATACGTCAAACCCGCTCAAGCGGGTTGCGCTGGTGGGAACTGGTCTCGTCAGGCCGTAGTTGGGGTTGTGAATTCGCTCTGCGCAAGTCTTACGAATTCAGCCATCATACCCATCACCAACCTGCTTTAGCAGGTTTCGGTGTAGCAGACCGTGAATTCATTCACGGGGCGGCCCACCGAATGAATTCGGTGTCTGATACGTGAAACCCGCTCAAGCGGGTTGCGCTGGTGGGAACCTGTCTTGACAGCGGAGGTTTGCTCAACGCAAAGACGCCAGGGCGCAAAGACGCAAAGGATATTCGGGAGAGCGCTGCTCATTCACGGGTGGTTCAGCCCGTGAATTCGCTCTGCCACGAATTGACACGCCTTGAGCGGTCACACCCAACACCAACCTGCTTTAGCAGGTTTCGGTGTATCAGACCGTGAATTCATTCACGGGGCGGTATCAGACCGTGAATTCATTCACGGGGCGGTATCAGACCGTGAATTCGTTCATGCGCGCCGCGGCGGGCTCGTCGCGCGCGGAGCCCACCGAATGAATTCGGTGTCTGATACGCCAAACCCGCTCAAGCGGGTTGCGCTGGTGGGAACCTGTCTTGACAGCGGAGGTTTGCTCAACGCAAAGACGCCAGGGCGCAAAGACGCAAAGAATATTCGGGAGAGCGCTGCTCATTCACGGGTGGTTCAGCCCGTGAATTCGCTCTGCGCAAGTCTTACGAATTCAGCCATCACACCCATCACCAACCTGCTTTAGGGGCGGGTTGGCCCGTGAATGAATCCGTGACGTTCGGGCCTGTCGCGCAGCCCCGAATGAATTCGGTGTCTGATACGCCAAACCCCCGGTTGCGCTGGTGGGAACCTGTCTTGACAGCGGAGGTTTGCTCAACGCAAAGACGCCAGGGCGCAAAGACGCAAAGGATATTCGGAGAGCGCTGCTCATTCACGGGTGGTTCAGCCCGTGAATTCGCTCTGCGCAGTCTTACGAATTCGCCTCCCCCCCCTCTTAGGGGCGGTTGGCCGTGAATTCGTTCACGCGCGGCGGGCCTGTCGCGCGAAGCCCACCGAATGAATTCGGTGTCTGATACGTCAAACCCGCTCAAGCGGGTTGCGGTGGTGGGAACCTGTGTTGACAGCGGAGGTTTGCTCAACGCAAAGACGCCAGGGCGCAAAGACGCAAAGGATATTCGGGAGAGCGCTGCTCATTCACGGGTGGTTCAGCTTGTGAATTCGTTCTGCCATGAATTTTACGCCTTGAGCGGTCACACCCAACACCAACCTGCTTTAGCAGGTTTCGGTGTATCAGACCGTGAATTCATTCACGGGGCGGTATCAGACCGTGAATTCATTCACGGGGCGGTATCAGACCGTGAATTCATTCACGGGTCAGACCGTGAATTCATTCACGGGCGGGTGCCCGTAATTCGTTCATGCGCCGCGGCGGGCCTGTCGCGCGGAGCCCACCGAATGAATTCGGTGTCTGATACGTCAAACCCGCTCAAGGCGGGTTGCGCTGGTGGGAACCTGTCTTGACAGCGGAGGTTTGCTCAACGCAAAGACGCCAGGGCGCAAAGACGCAAAGGATATTCGGGAGCGCTGCTCATTCACGGGTGGTTCAGCTTGTGAATTCGTTCTGCCATGAATTTTACGCCTTGAGCGGTCACACCCAACACCAACCTGCTTTAGGGGCGGGTTGGCCCGTGAATTCATTCATGCGCGCCGCGGCGGGCTCGTCGCGCGCGGAGCCCACCGAATGAATTCGGTGTCTGATACGTCAAACCCGCTCAAGCGGGTTGCGCTGGTGGGAACCTGTCTTGACAGCGGAGGTTTGCTCAACGCAAAGACGCCAGGGCGCAAAGACGCAAAGGATATTCGGGAGAGCGCTGCTCATTCACGGGTGGTTCAGCCCGTGAATTCGCTCTGCGCAAGTCTTACGAATTCAGCCATCATACCCATCACCAACCTGCTTTAGCAGGTTTCGGTGTATCAGACCGTGAATTCATTCACGGGGCGGTATCAGACCGTGAATTCATTCACGGGGCGGTATCAGACCGTGAATTCATTCACGGGGCGGGTTGGCCCGTGAATTCGTTCATGCGCGCCGCGGCGGGCTCGTCGCGCGCGGAGCCCACCGAATGAATTCGGTGTCTGATACGTCAAACCCGCTCAAGCGGGTTGCGCTGGTGGGAACCTGTCTCAGCGGAGGTCTCAACGCAAAGACGCCAGGGCGCAAAGACGCAAAGGATATTCGGGAGAGCGCTGCTCATTCACGGGTGGCTCAGCCCGTGAATTCGCTCTGCCATGAATTTTACGCCTCGAGCTGACACACCCAACACCAACCTGCTTTAGCAGGTTTCGGTGTATCAGACCGTGAATTCATTCACGGGCGGTATCAGACCGTGAATTCATTCACGGGCGGTATCAGACCGTGAATTCATTCACGGGCAGCCGAAGAATCGTCCAACCCGGGCGCAGGCCCGCCGGGTAAGGGGCTTTTGTGGTCGAGGCCGGTTTCGGCTTGCCCGACGCTGGATGGTGCAGCCAGCCTGCGCAAGGGGATTCCCCTCGCACCCCTGCGAGGGTTGTGTCGCCACAAATTCGACTTATGCGCTGACTGTGGTAAAATTTTATCCATCGTTCTACCGCCAGGGATACGGCATGGATGTGAGACTGATGCAAACGTCAGCGATTGATCCCACAACCGACACACCGCACTTACGGCAGCGCCTGCTGGAGATTTTCGACGACCAGGCGTTGACGCAGTTTTGCTATGACCGCGCCGAGTTCAAGCCGGCGCTGAATGCCTTTGGCGCGGGTCAGGGCATCGGTCAGAAGGTGCAGCGTTTGCTCGAATTCAGCGACCGGCGTCGGCTGCGCGACGCCCTGATCCGGGAGGTCAACACCATGCCAGAGAATCCATCTGCGGCCGCACCCCGACCGCCGCTGCCAAACGACACGGCGCCTGAGGGTCTGTCATGGCGCCAGGCCTGGCTCATCGGCGCGGTTGCGCTGTTGATCGGCATCCTGGGCAATCTGCTGGCCGCCTGGGTGCAGAGGGACCTGCTGCAAGATTCCTTCACGCCGCTGCGCATCGGCCTGATCGTGGGCCTGGCGGCGCTCGGTTTGCTGGCCGGCGCCTGGCTGGAACGGCCGCGGCCGGCCGCAGAGGGCACCGCCCGGCACAACACCGACATTCACGACGTGTCCGCGCACAGCGGGGGCGAGGTTGGCGTCGAAGCGCCCGCCAACGCCGACCTGCGCGTGGACGATGTTCACGCCGGCCTCGGCGGCAGGGTCAAGATCAAGATCAACAACCCGACTCACAAGGATGCCCCATGACCAGCGCCGACATTCATGTTAATCGTCACGACGAAATTGCCCATTTCAGGCGCATGCTGGCGAGGGATGCGCCCCGTTTCTGGTTCATCCAGGGCGACAGCGGCGTGGGCAAGAGCGGCCTGCTCGACTACCTGATGGATGAGGTCTGCGCAGCCAACGGAACGCCTTCTGTTGTGTTCGACTTCAAGGATGCCAGCCCCACCTTCATTCACCTCGCGGTGCAGACCGGTCACCAGGTGGGCGTGCGTCCCCACATCGCTACGGAGCGCTGCCTGCACGATTTCGGCGTCAGCGGCGTCACCGTGGACGTGCGCGGGTGCGAGCCGTGGTTGGCCGTGTGGACATTGGCATTGACGCGTCGAGCCTGGGACGCCTGTCGCCCGACAGATGGCAGCCTGGCGCCTGCGCTTTGCCGAGGCCCTGCTGACCGACCTGCCTGAGACGCTGACCGTCCTCTTCTTCGACACCTTCGAGAAAGCAAGCCTGGAGACGCAGGAGTGGCTCGCACAGGCGCTGCTGCCCCTGCTCGCCGCGACGCCGAAGCGGGTAGCCGTGGTGGTGGCCGGACAGCAGACGCCGCCCGACGAGCGCGCCTGGCGCAGGCACTCACGACACACCTGTTTGACCGGCCTGAGCACGGCCGATTGGACGGACTACGCGCAGCGCTACGCTGAACAGCACGGACGGCGCCCACCCAATGCCGAGTTCATTCAATCCTACCACGGCTTCTTTCAAGGCAAGCCACGGGGCATGGTGGATGCCGTGACTCACCTGTGCGGGAGCGCGGCGTCATGACCCGCGACTTGATTCAGCGCCTGGCCGCGGCCTCATCCGAAGAAGAAAAATACTGGCTCCTGACCGAAGCCCTGCTGCAGCAGCAGCCGGCCGTGCTGGCCGACCTGGCGCTGGCCGCGGCCGTGCTGCGCTGGTTCGACCTCGACCTGGTGCGCCACTTCTTGCCCGCAGCCGAGAAGAACAACGCGGCGGACTGGCTGGAGGCCTTGAAGCGTCTCTCCTTCGTCGAACGCTACCCCGCCGAGCGCTGGAACGTGCATGAGCTGACGCGGCAGGCCATCCTCTGGCATCTCTGGCGCGAGGAGGCGGACCGTTATCGAGCACTGAGCGCCGAAGCCGCGGCCTTCTTCGATCGGCCCGCGGACGATTGGCCGGCCGCGGTCGAACGCCTCTATCACCGGGCGATCAGCGAACCAGGCGAAGCTCGCCAGGCGTTTCACGACCTGGCCTGGGATTTCCAACTGCACGACAACTACCTGGGCTGGGAGGCCCTCGACGCCGCGCTGAGCGAGCACCGCGGCCACGGCCGCCTCGACGCCCGGTTCAGCGCGCGGCGCGGCTGTCGGAAGCCGGCCTGGCGGCGATGCAGTATCGCCACGCCGACGCCCAGCAACACTACCGCCAGGCCCTCGCCCTCTACCAGCAGGTGCAAGACCGCCTCGGCGAAGCCAACTGCCTGAGGGGGCTGGCCGCCGTGGAAGCCTTCCTCAAACAGCACGCCGACGCCCAGCAGCACTACCGCCAGGCCCTCGCCCTCTTCCAGCAGGTGCAAGACCGCCTCGGCGAAGCCAACTGCCTCTTGGGGCTGGCCGACGTGGAAGCCTTCCTCAACCAGCACGCCGACGCCCAGCAGCACTACCGCCAGGCCCTCGCCCTCTTCCAGCAGGTGCAAGACCGCCTCGGCGAAGCCAACTGCCTCTTGGGGCTGGCCGACGTGGAAGCCTTCCTCAACCAGCACGCCGACGCCCAGCAGCACTACCGCCAGGCCCTCGCCCTCCCTACCGCCAGGCCCTCGCCCTCTACCAGCAGGTGCAAGACCGCCTCGGCGAAGCCAACTGCCTCTGGGGGCTGGCCGCCGTGGAAGCCTTCCTCGGTCAGCACGCCGACGCCCAGCAGCACTACCGCCAGGCCCTCGCCCTCTACCAGCAGGTGCAAGACCGCCTCGGCGAAGCCCACTGCCTGAGGGGGCTGGCCGCCGTGGAAGCCTTCCTCAACCAGCACGCCGACGCCCAGCAGTACTACCGCCAGGCCCTCGCCCTCTTCCAGCAGGTGCAATCCCGCCTCGGCGAAGCCAACTGCCTCTTGGGGCTGGCCGACGTGGAAGCCTTCCTCAACCAGCACGCCGACGCCCAGCAGCACTACCGCCAGGCCCTCGCCCTCTACCAGCAGGTGCAATCCCGCCTCGGCGAAGCCAACTGCCTGAAGGGGCTGGCCGCCGTGGAAGCCTTCCTCAACCAGCACGCCGACGCCCAGCAACACTACCGCCAGGCCCTCGCCCTCTTCCAGCAGGTGCAATCCCGCCTCGGCGAAGCCCACTGCCTGAAGGGGCTGGCCGACGTCCACCGCGACCGCAGCGAGGTCGCAGAGGCGTTGAACGGGTACGCGGAGGCACTGCCCATCTACCTCGACGACGTGGGCGACCGCCAGGGCGCCGCAGAGTGCCTGTTAGCCTGGGGCGAGGCGTTGGCGCTGACCGGGAACCTGGATGCGGCCGCGGCCCACCACGCGGCCGCGGTTGACCATGCCGAGGCGACCGGCGATCGCTGGACGCGCACGCAGTTGTGGCGCTTACAGGGCGACATCGCCCGTCAACGGGGCGATGTGGCAGCTGCCCGCGCGGCCTACCAAGAGGCTCTCCCTGGCGGCAACCATCGCGGGCACCGACTGGTGGATTGTCACGGTTCACGAGCGTCTACTGGCCCTACCATCCGAATCCGTGTAGAAGGACACGTCGAACCGACATGTTCGACATGGTTGGACATCACCCCGTGAGCAGGGTATAATGACCGGCAAAGCCGGGGGACTGGAGATTGGCTGCACGTTGTATTCAGCATGCAGAATTCCTCGTTCAGCGTTTTGCACTTTGCACTCTGCACTTTGCACTTATGGGAGACACCCTTGACAGCCATCATGGATCCAACCGCCAATCTCGGCCCCAACGTTACCCTGGGCGAATATGTGGTGATCGAGGCGGGCGCCAGCCTGGGCGCGGGCGTAACGCTGGGACATCACGTGGTGGTGCATGCCGGCGCCATCATCGGCGACGGGACCTGGGTGGGCGACCACGCGGTGCTGGGGCGACCGCCGCGGCCCGCGCCCACCAGCGCGGTGAGGACGCCGCCCAACCTGCCGCCCCTGCAGATCGGGGCAGACTGCATCATCGGTACGGGCGCGGTGGTCTACAACGGCACCACCATCGGCGAAAAAACCATGATCGGCGACCATGCCTTCGTGCGCGACCGCTGCCAGATCGGGAGCTTCGTCATCGTCGGCAGCCATGTCACCATCGAGAACGAGGTGACGATTGGCGATTACACCAAGCTGCAGACCGGCGTCTATCTCTGTGCCTGGGTGACGATCGAAGATCACTGTTTCATTGCGCCCTGCGTCGTCACCACCAATGACAACTACATGGGCCGCACCGACCGGCGCTTCCAGGAACGAGGCGGCTGCACCATCCGCCGCGGCGCGCGCATCGGCGCCAACGTCACCCTGCTGCCCAACATCGAAGTGGGCGCGGAAGCCTTCGTCGCGGCCGGCTCCATCGTCACGCGGCACGTCCCGCCTGCCACCGTGGTCATGGGATCGCCCGCCAAATACGTCCGTGACGTCAGCGCCGACGAGTTCGCGGAAGAACGATTGTGACAGGTCGAATTCCTTGAAGATCGTCACCATCGTCGGCGCGCGGCCGCAGTTCATCAAGGCCGCGCCGGTCAGCCAGGCCCTGGCCGGTCAGCACCAGCAAATCCTCATTCACACCGGCCAGCACTACGACCGCGAGATGTCCGACCTGTTCTTCGACGAACTGCACATCCCGCGGCCCGACTACGAACTGGGCATCGGCTCCGGGCCGCACGGCCGGCAGACCGGGCAGATGCTGCAACGCATCGAAGAAGCGCTGCTGGCCGAAAAACCGGCCTGGGTGCTGGTCTACGGCGACACCAATTCGACGCTGGCCGGCGCGCTGGCCGCGGTCAAGCTGCACATCCCGGTGGCGCACGTGGAGGCCGGCCTGCGCAGCTTCAACCGCGCCATGCCCGAAGAGCACAACCGCGTGCTCACCGACCACTGCGCCGACCTGCTCCTCTGCCCGACCCAAACCGCCGTCAACCTGCTGGCGGCCGAAGGCATCACCCGGGGGGTCTTCCTGGTGGGCGATGTCATGGTGGATGCGCTGCTGGCGCACGGCGCGCTCGCGGCCCGACATGCGACCCTGGCCCGCCGCCTCGACCTGCGGCCGCAGGGTTTCGCGCTCGCCACCATTCACCGCCCCTACAACACCGATGATCCGGCCCGCCTGGCTGTCATCATGACCGCGCTGGCCGGCCTGGCGATGCCGGTCGTCTTTCCCGTCCATCCCCGCACCCGCGCCGCGCTGACCCGCGCCGGCCTGACCCCGCCCGCCAACGTGATTGCGCTCGACCCCATCGGCTACCTGGACATGCTGGCGCTGGAACAGGCCGCCGCCCTGATCCTCACCGACTCCGGCGGCGTGCAAAAAGAGGCCTACTGCTTCGCCGTGCCCTGCATCACCCTGCGGCCGGAGACCGAATGGGTGGAGACCGTGCAAGCCGGCTGGAACCGCCTGGCCTGGGGCGACGCGGCGCAGGTGATCGAGGCGGCGCAACGCCCCTGGCCCACCACGCCGCCCGCGCCCCTTTTTGGCGACGGTCACACGGCGGAGCGCATCGTCGGGCTGCTGGCATCTGCCGATCCTCGCCAGCAAAAGGCTGTTGCGCCATGACGGTTGCTGCTGTCGCCGCGCCGCCTGGCCGCCGCTTACAGGTGCTGTTCATCACGGCCTGGTATCCAACCGCGGCCGCACCTTACGAGGGCACTTTTGTACGTGAACACGCGCAGGCCGTCGCACGCTTCGATGATGTCGCCGTGCTGCACTGCCCAGAACCGCGCCGGGATTTGCCCCGGCTGTGGCAGGTGGAAACGGAGACCGATCCTGTCTTGACGGCCGGCCTGCCGACCGTGCGCGCCTGGTATCGCCCGGCGCGCATTCCCAAAGTGTCATTGGGCGTTCACCTGATCGCCGTGGGACAGGCGCTCCGCGCCGTCTACCGCGCCGGCTTCCGGCCCGATCTCTTGCATGCGCATGTCTACGATGCAGGGTTCGCCACCGCCATTTTCAGCAAATTATACCGCCTGCCCTACGTAGTCACCGAGCACTTCTCCGCGTTTCCGCGGCATACGCTGCCGCCCCTGGAGGTCTGGAAAGCGCGCATTGCCTTTGGACAGGCGGCCTGGGTGCTGCCGGTGAGCCGTGCACTGCAGACCGGCATCGAACAGCACGGCCTGCGCGCTCGTTTCCAAATTGTAGGCAACGTGGTGGACAACGAGCTTTTCTACCCGGCGACCACGCAGCCCCAATGATCCATTGCGCATCGTGAGCGTGGGTTCGCTGGTGCCCATCAAGGGCATTCCCGATCTCCTGCATGCGCTGCGCCGGCTGCAAGAGACGCCCCTGCGTTGGCGCCTGGATGTCATCGGGGATGGGCCGCAGCGCGCAGCCTATACCGCGCGGGCGGCTGAGCTTGGCCTGGCCAGCCAAATCACCTTCCACGGCACGCGGCCGAAAGCAGACGTGGCTGACTTTCTGCGCCAGGCTGACCTCTTCGTGCTGGCCAGCCAGTGGGAGAACATGCCGTGCGTTCTGCTCGAAGCGATGGCCTGCGGTGTGCCGATTGTCGCCTCACATGTGGGCGGCATCCCCGAAATTGTGGATGACGCGGTCGGCATCTTGGTCCCACCCGGCGATGTTCCCGCCCTGGCCGCAGCGCTGACCGCGGCGCTGACGCAGCCGGAGCGCTTCGATCGGCGCGCCATGACCCAGCGCGCCACCTTCTATTCACCGGCCGCCATTAGCTAAACGTTCGACTCAATCTACCGGAGCATGCTGACGCGATGAATGTCATGACAAACTGCCCGCCGTCCCGCTCTTGACGGGAAGGCAAGACTTGATTCTGGGCCAGCGGGCGGCGGCGCGCCCTGCACCTGGGCTGCGTAGACGCCGGCCTGCTGCACGAGCGGTTCGCCCGCCAGGAGTTGATGCATCAGAAGCTGGCGGCCGTCGCCTCCGAGCTGTGGGGCGCGGACATTGACCAGGAGGGCATCGCTTTCCTCGCGGCCCAGGGCTTCGATCATCTCATCGCGGGCGACATCTGCGAGCCGCCCATCCTGGCCCGCCTGGCCGGCCAGCCTTTCGACCTGGTCCTGGCCACGGAAGTGGTCGAACATCTGCCCAACCCGGTGCAGTTCCTGCAGGCCGCGGCCAGCCTGCTGACGCCGGGCCATACTGAGCTCATCATCACCGTGCCCAACGCCTTTCGCATCGAAACGCTGCTCTGGCTGCTGCGAGGAATCGAGTACGTGCATCCCGACCACAACTACTGGTTTTCCTACGTCACCGCCACCAACCTGCTGCGCAAGAGCGGCCTGGACGTGACCGAGGTCTTTGCCTACACCTTCCAGCCCCGCGCCGGCCTGCCCAACGTGGCGCGGCGCCTGTTGCGGCGATCAGCGCCGCCTGCACCGGCTTCAGCAACGACCCTGCCTCGCGCCGTGAACGGCGTCTCCCCGCATCTTCTCGTGCGCGGTCTCGACTATGTCCGCTCACTGCCCAAACGCCTGCTCGCCTCCGCGCTCTACCGAACCACCCCGTTCTGGGGAGACGGTTTGATCCTGGTCGGCCGGGCGCGCACCCATGCAGACTAAGGCTTCACGCGTGCTGCGGCTGCTGCGCAGCACGTTTGCCCGCAACGTCGCGACCACCTTTCTGACCCAGGTTGTTTCCCTGGTGATCGGCGTTGCCAATGCGGCCATCGTGGCGCGTTGGCTCGGCCCGCAGGGCAAAGGCAGTCTGGCGCTGGCGCTGCTGATTCCGTCCACGCTGGCCCTATTCCTCAGCGGCGGCATTCCGGCCGCCAATGTTTACTTTGTCGGTTCGCGCCGCCTTTCCGTGACCCAGGTCACCCAGAATGCGATGCTGCTGGCTCTGCTGGGCGCCGTCAGCGGCCTGATTTTGACTACGCTGGGCCTGGCGACCGGCCTTCTGCAGCGGTTGGCGCCGAGCGTTCCTGCGTCGCTCATCGTCCTGGCGACGGTCGGGCTGCCGGGTGCCATCGTCAATAGTTTCTTCAGCACCATTCTGCAGGGAATGCAGCGCATCCGCGTCGTCAACGTGATTACCTTCCTGCAGAGCATCCTGACGCTGGGCTTGACCATCGTCCTGGTCATCGGCCTGGGCTGGGGCCTCAACGGCGCAGTGCTGGCCGCGGTGGGCGCCGCGCTTGGCGTGATGATCCTCTTGGGCTGGCAGGTGCAGCGCGCGGGCGGCCACCTGCGCCCACACTACGACCCAGCCATCCTGCGCCAAATGTTGGCCTTTGGCCTGCGCGGCTACGTGGGTAACCTGCTGCAGTTCTTCAACTACCGGCTCGATCTGTTCATCGTCGGCATCTTGCTCGGCCCTGCGGCTGTGGGCATCTACACCGCCGCGATTGGCCTGGCCGAGCTGCTCTGGCACCTTCCCAACGCCGTCAGTTTTGTCATCTTTCCCAAAGCCTCGGCGTCACGCACGGAAGACATGAATCGCCTGACCCCGCGCATCTTCGCGCTCACCCTGGGCATCACCTTGGTGGGGGGCGTGTTCATCGCGCTGCTTGGCCGCCAGCTGATCGAGATCATCTACTCCGACCTTTTCCTGCCTGCGTACCAACCGCTTCTCGCGCTGCTGCCAGGCGTCGCCCTCCTGGGCGGCGGCAAAGTGCTGACCAACGAAATTGCCGGTCGCGGTTTTGTCCACTACAATTCGGTCAACGCCGGCCTGGCGCTGGTGTTGACCGTTATTTTCGATCTCCTGCTGATCCCGCGCTGGGGCGTCTTGGGCGCGTCCTGGGCTTCCACGATTGCCTACAGCGCCATCTTCTTGACGGCTGTGCTCTTCTACCGCTCGGTGAGCCGTCGCGGAGACCGCATCAACCGGGAACGACAGCCATGACCCACATCCTGATGCTGGTCACCAGCGATCTGCTGCACGATAACCGGGTGCGCCGCGAGGCCGAAACCCTGGCCGCCGCGGGCTGCCGCGTGACGGTGGTCAGCGCCATCCGGCCGGCCGACATCCCGGCCCTGGGCTGGGACGCCGCGGCCGGGCTGACCGCGGTGGCCGCGGCGCCGCCCGCCTGGCAGGCCGCGACCGGCTGGCGTCGCGCGGCCGGTCATACGGCCGATCTCTGGCGCTGGGGCGGCGGCGCCAGTCTGCTGGCCGCGGCCGCGGATCAGCGCAGCGACGTGGTGCATGCGCATGACCTGGACACGCTGCCCGCAGCCGCGACGCTGGCGCGGCGTTGGCACGCGTCACTGGTCTACGATGCGCATGAGCTGTTCGTGGATCAGATGACGCGGGGGCCGGGTGCGGCCAGCATCCCCTGGCCCAACCGCGTCAAACAGACGCTGGCGCAGCGCAACTTCGCCCGCCTGGAACGCCGCCTGATCGGTCGTGCCGCGGCGGTGATTACGGTCAGCCAGTCCATCGCCAACGAGTTGGCAACCCGCTACGGCATCGCCACGCCAATCCTGGTGCTCAACACCCCGCGCTACCAGGATATGACGGCCGGCTCGTCCTATCTGCGCCAGCGCCTGGGGCTGGCGGCCGAACAGCGCATCATTCTCCTGCAAGGCGCGGTCCTGCCCGACCGCCATCTGCTGGAACTGGTGCAGGCCATGCCGCTGCTGTCGCCCGCGGTCGTGCTGGTTTTCCTGGGCTTCAACCTGGGCACCTACCAGGAAGCGGTTCGCCAGGAGGTAGCGCGCCTGGGTCTGCAGGCCCGCGTCTTCATGCTCGACGCGCTGCCGGCCGGTCAACTGCTGGCAGCCACGGCCTCGGCCGATGTGGGCATGATCCTGCTGGCCGGGCACAACAAGAACGACCGCTTTGCCATGCCCAACAAGCTGTTCGAGTACATGATGGCCGGCCTGCCCTTCGTGGCAACCGACTGGCCGGAGATTGGACGCGTGGCGCGCACCACTGGCGCCGGGCTGACGGTGGCGCAGCCCACGCCCGCGGCGCTGGCCGCGGCAGTCAACGACATCCTGCAAGCGCCCGCGCGGCAGGCCGCCATGCGCACGGCCGGGCTGGCGGCCGCACGTGGGGAGTACCACTGGGAGCGGCAGGCGCAGCGTCTGCTCGAACTCTACGCAGCACTGCCAACGGCGAGGAGCTAAAGTATGTGTGGAATTGCCGGCGTCTGCCGCAGCGATCAACAGCCCGTGGCGCAGGCGCAGCTCGAACAGATGGCGCACCTGCTGCGTCACCGCGGCCCGGACGATCAGGGCATCTACCAGAATGGGCCGACCGGGCTGGCCTTCCGCCGCCTGGCGATTCTTGATCTCTCGCCGGCCGGGCATCAACCGATGACCAACGAGGATGGCACCCTCTGGCTGGTCTTCAACGGCGAAATCTACAACTACCGCAGCCTGGTGAGCGAACTGGAGGCGGCCGGCCACATCTTCCGTTCGCGCAGCGACAGCGAGGCGATCCTGCACGCCTACGAACAGTGGGGCGACGACTGCGTGCTACACTTCGATGGCATGTTCGCCTTTGCCCTGTGGGATGAGGCGCGCCAGCGGCTGTTCGCGGCCCGCGACCGCTTCGGCATCAAGCCCTTCTACTACCATACCAACACGGAGCGCTTCATCTTTGCTTCGGAGATCAAGGCGCTGCTGGCCGACCCGGCCACGCCCCGCCGGCCCAACGATGATCGCCTCTATGATTACCTGGTCTACGGCTACCTCGATCACACGGCCGAAACGATGTTTGCCGACATTCGCCAATTACCGCCCGCCCATCGGCTCGTGGTGCGCCAGGGCCAGATCACCATCCAGCGCTACTGGGACCTGGACCCCGATCAGCGCCTGGACAACCTGAGCGATCAGGCCGCGATCGGCCGCCTGCGCGAGCTGTTCTTCGAATCGGTGCGCCTGCATCTGCAGAGCGATGTGCCCATCGGCACCTGTCTGAGCGGCGGACTCGATTCGTCGGCCATCGTCTGCGCCATCGCCCGCCTGCTCGACGCGGAGGGGGTTGATCGGGCCATGATCGGCGAGCGCCAGCGCACCTTCACCGCCAGCTTCGACGATCCGGCCTTCGATGAGCGCCGCTTTGCGCGTGAGGTCATTGCCCAGACCGGCGCGCAGGCTTATTTCGCCTTTCCGCGGGCCGAGGAACTGGGCGCGCTGCTGCCCGATCTGATCTGGCGCCAGGAAGAGCCGTTTGGCTCCACCAGCATCGTGGCGCAGTGGTGCGTCATGCAGTTGGCGGGACAGCAGGGCATCAAGGTGATGCTCGACGGCCAGGGCAGCGACGAGATTCTGGGCGGCTATCACCCCTTCTTCTCCGGCTTGTGGGCCAATCTCCTGCGCCGCGCCGATTTCGCCGGGCTGAGTCGTACACTGGCGGGCTTTCGCGGCCGCCATGGCGTGCCGCCCCGCATCCTGCTGACCGGCGCGCTGGGGCTGGCCTTGCCCGCGGCCCTGCGCAGCGCTATCCAGGTGGGCCGCGGCCGCACGCGGCCGGCCTGGCTGGGCCCGGCCCTGGCCACACACCCGCAGCCCTGGCTGGAGATGCCCGCGCCCTATCGTGATCCGCTGCGCCGCCAGATGTACCAGTATCTCACCACCCTGCATCTGCCCTCACTCCTGCACTACGAGGACCGCAACTCGATGGCCTTCAGCATCGAGGCGCGCGTGCCCTTTCTCGATCATCGGCTGGTCGAATTCGCCTTCGCGCTGCCGGCCCGCTTCATGCTGCGCGACGGCGAGACCAAATGGCTGCTGCGCCGGGCGTTGGCCGATGTGCTGCCGCCCGCGATTACGCAGCGCCAGGATAAGATGGCCTTTGGCACCCCGGAGGCGGCCTGGTTCCGCACGACGCTGCGGCCGCTCATGACCGAGATCTTCGCCAGCGCCCGCTTCCGCCAGCGCCCCTACTGGAACGCGGCCGTCGTTGACCAGATTTTCCAGGAGCATCAGGCCGGCCAGGCCGACCATCGCCTGCTCCTGTGGCGCTGGTTCAACACCGAACTGTGGCTGCGGCGGTTTATGGAGTAGGGAATGCAACCGGTTTTGATCGTGGTGCATGATTACCCGCCGATTTTATCGGCCGGGGCGGAGCGGATCGTGAAGTTCGCCCATTACTTGCCAGCGTTTGGCTTCCGGCCGCTGATTCTGACCACCGGGCGTTATGGCGGGCAGGCAACGGACGCGGCGCAGGGGGTTTTCCGCGCCCATGACCTGGTGCATACGCTGTTCAGCGGCCTGCGCGGGCGGGCCGCCGCGGACGTGGCGCAGGAGGCGCAGTTCCGCGTGGCGACGCTGAGCAGTCAGAGCCTGCTCGGCCGGCTGCGCGACCAGATCATGACGCCCGACACCAAGTTGGGCTGGCTGCTGCCGGCCGTGCGCCTGGGCAGCCGCGTGATCGCACAGCAGCGCCCGGCGCTCATCTTCAGCACATCGCCGCCCGAAACGGCGCATCTGATCGCCCGGCGGTTGGCGCACCGCCATCACCTGCCCTGGGTGGCCGACCTGCGCGACGGCTGGCTGTTCGAGCCGCCCAACCCGGCCGTGCGCCAGGCCGCCTGGCGACGGGCGGTCGAGCATCGCCTGGAAGCCGGCGTGATTGCATCTGCGCAGGCCATCGTCACTGCCACCGGCCCCATTGCCGATGACCTGCGGACGCGCTACCCGGCCGCGGCCGGGCGCATCCACACCATCACCAACGGCTTCGACGCGGCCGAGTTCCAGGGTCTGCAGCGCCAACGCCAGGCGGACGGTGTCTTCCGCCTGGTCTACACCGGCGCGCTGTCGGCCAGTCGGCAGGGCACCTCGGCCGCGGCCTTCTTTGCGGGCCTGGCGCAGTTCGTGCATGCGCAGCCGGCCATCCCGCTGCAGGTGATCGTGATCGGCGACACCAGCCCGGCTGAACAGGCGGCCGCGGCCAGCCACGGCCTGACGGGCGTCGTCAGCTTCCGGCCGGCCGTGCCGCGGCGTGAGGCGCACCAGGCGCAGCTCGACGCGGACGGGCTGCTGCTCATCACCGCGCCCGGCCAGCGCAGCGTCGCCACGCTCAAGCTGTTCGACTACATCGGCGCGGGCGTCCCCATCCTGGCCCTGGCCGCGGACAACGCCGCGGCCGCCATCGTGACGCAGTACGGCCTGGGTCTCACCGTGGCGCCTGATGATGCAGCCGCCATCCAACGCACGCTACACGAACTCGTGGCCCATCATCAGGCCGGCGCGGTGTGGCCGGGCTTTGCGGCCGCGCAGGAGCAGTTCGAGCGCCGTCAGTTGACCGGGCAGTTGGCCGCGGTGTTCAGGGATGTGCTGAAGGAAGGGTAGGGGAGCCTCACCTCAACCCCCGGCCCCTTCTCCTCTCCGCGGGGCGGAGAGGAGAAGGGGGGAAGCGAGAAGCGAATGATGCAACAACCAACGCTGTCGGTGATCATCGTCACCTGGAATGTCGGGCCGCTGCTGCTGCGCACGCTGGAGCGGCTGGGGACGCGTGCGCGGGGCTGACGTGGGAAACGATCGTGGTGGACAACGCGTCCGGCGACGGCAGCCAGCAGGCCGTGCGCGCCGCGTTCCCGGCCGTGACCTATCTCTACAACGATAGCAATCCTGGCTATGCGAAAGCGAACAACCAGGGGCTGGCGCGGGCGCAGGGCGACTTCTTGCTCCTGCTCAACCCGGACACCGAACCGGAGCCTGGCTCAGTGTCCGGCCTGGTGCAATTCCTGCACGCGCATCCGGCGGCCGGCATCGTCGGCCCCGCGCTGGTTCTGGCGGACGGCGCGCCGCAGCCGTTTGCCTTTGGCCGCGATCCCACGGTGACCTACCTGCTGCGCCGCAACCTGGCGCGCCTGCTGCGCACGGGGCCGCTGCACGATTGGGGCGCAACACAGGCCGCCCGCGTGGACTGGGTCAGCGGCGCGTGCCTGCTGGCGCGGCGCGCGGTCTTCAGCCAGATCGGCGGCCTGGACGAGGCGATGTTCATGTATTTCGAGGATAACGACTGGTGCCTGCGCAGCCGTCAGGCCGGTTGGGAGGTGTGGCGTACACCGGCCAGCCGCGTGGTTCACCTGGGCGGTCAGTCGCTCAAGCAGAACCGCCGCGCGCCCGCGGCCTACTACGCCTCCCTGCGCACCTTCTACCAACGGCACTACGGCCCGCTCGACCGCCTGGCCCTGGCGCTGCTGCTGCGCCTGCTGCCGACCGCCGATGCCTGACAGGATCAATGCCATGACCACGACGACGCCTACCATCGTGCTCGATCTGCGCACCGTGCAGGACCATTTTCCGGGCATCGGCCGCTACACCTTTCACCTGGCGCAGGCCCTGGCCGAGGCCGCGCCCGCCTGGCGCTTCGTCATGCTCACACAGCCGGGCGCAATCAACACCCGCTTCGACGTGACCGGCCTGGCGCGCCGGCCCAACGTGACCCTGCACGCCGTTTCGCAGGCCATCTTCTCCCCGCAGGAGCAGATCACCCTGCCCCGCGACCTGCCGCCCGGCGACCTGGTTCACTTCCCCTACTACATCTTCCCCTATCTCAGCCGGCGCCGCACGGTCGTCACGATCTACGACATCATCTCCCACCTCTACCCGGCCTACCTGCCCTCCGCGCTTCACCGCGTCGTCTTTGAGATCACCACCCGCCTGGCCCTGGCCCGCGCGGCGCACATCCTGACCCTGTCAACCTCGGCCGCGGCCGATTTGCAGCGCGTGTACGGCGTTGATCCCGGCCGCATCACCGTCACGCCGGCCGCGGCCGATGGCCGCTTCCGGCCCGCATCTGCGGACGCCATCCACGCCCTGCGTCAACGCCTGGGCCTGCCCCCGCGCTACGTGCTTTTCCTGGGCGCCAACAAGCCCCACAAGAACTTGCCGCGCCTGGTGGAGGCCTGGGGCAAGCTCAAGGCACAGGAGAGCGCCGGCGCCGCGCCGCACCCGCCAGGCCTGGCGCAGCAGGTTGGCCTGGTGCTGGCCGGTCGTGAAGACCCGCGCTACGTCGGCATCCGCGCCGCCATTGCCCAGGCGGGTCTGCAAAACGACATCCTTGTGTTGGGCGCGGTCAGCGAGGCCGATCTGCCGGTCCTGTACAGCGGCGCCGAGGTGTTCATCCTGCCCTCGCTCTACGAAGGCTATGGCCTACCGGTGATCGAGGCGATGGCCTGTGGGGTGGCGGTGGCGTGCAGTAACACCTCAAGCCTGCCGGAGGTGGTGGGCGGCGATGCCGGTGTCCTGTTCGATCCGGCTGACAGCGATGAGATGGCGGCCGTTTTGCGGCGCCTGCTGACCGACGGCGCCCTGCGCACCACGTTGCAACAGACCGGCCTGGCGCGTGCCCGTCAATTCACCTGGCAGCGCACGGCAGAGCTGACGCTGGCGGGATATGAGAAGGAATTCTGACGCCGCAACTCACTTGGGCAAACGGTGTTATGCTGTGGTAGTACAGTAAAATCAAGGATGGAAGAATTCAATGTCAGCAACGATGGTGGCAGCGGCAGCCGTGATTGGCTATCTGCTTGGCTCGATTCCCGTGGGATACCTGGTGGTGCGAGCCATGAGTGGAGTGGATGTGCGTACCGTGGGCAGTGGACGCACCGGCGGCACCAATGCCATGCGCGCTGGTGGTTTGGGCGCCGGTGTCATAACAGCCATCGGCGATATGCTCAAGGGCCTGGCGGCCGTTGCTATCGTGCGGCTGCTCAGCGGCGGCGTACCGGAGATCGAAGCCATCGCCGGCCTGGGCGCCGTGGCCGGTCACAACTGGTCGCTCTTCATGGGCTTCAAGGGCGGCGCCGGTACCTCGCCCAACATCGGCGCCTGTATGGTGTTCTGGCCGCTCTCGGCCCTATGGTTGGTGCCCATGGTGCCGCTTGGCGTCTTCGTCGTCGGTTACGCTTCCGTCACCTCACTGGTGATTGCCGCTGTGATTCCCATCACCTTTGCCCTGCGCGCGGCCGCCGGGCTGACCTCGTGGGTCTACGTCTGGTATGGCATCGCCGCCGCGCTGCTCGTCGTCCTGGCGCTGCGTCCCAACATCAAACGCCTGCTCAACGGCACCGAGCCGCGCGCCCCACGCATCGGACGCCGCACCCCCGACAAGCAGGCTTAACCAGCAATTGCAAATCCTGTTCATCCTGTCAATCCTGTCCAAAAAACTCGCACCGATCTATGCCGCGAGCCGCAGCCACGTCTCCCATTCTGGCTGCGGATCGCGATAGACCCCGCGCATCTCCGGCGGCAGCAGACCGGCCACGCGGCTCATGGCGGCGTCGGTCTGCAGCCGCAGATGCTCACGCGTCAGTTTGCCTTCGGGCCAGCGAAAACGAAACGGCGTTCCGTAGCGCAGATGCACAGGAACGGGCCGCAGGCGCTTGAAGGACGCGGTCAGCGCGGTGGAGCCGGTGATTGCCACCGGCACGATGACCGGATCGCTCTTGCGCGCCACGAAGGCCAACCCCTCCTTGCCCACCTGCAGGCTGGCATCCCTGCTGCGCGTCCCCTCCGGCGCCATCAGCAGCACATGACCGGCCGCCAGCACCGCCTCGCACGCCTTGATGGCCCGCACGTCAACCTCCCCGCGACGGATCGGAATGACCCCAAACCAGCGGATCAGCGCGCCAAAGAGCGGAATGTCGTAGTTTTCGATCTTGGAAATCGGCACGCCATAGCGCGGCAGCAGCGCCACCGTCACGAACGGGTCAATGGCGTGGATGTGGTTGAAAATGAGAATGACCGGCCCCTGCGCCGGCAGGTTGTCCAGCCCCTCGATGGTGGTGCGGCTCAGGGTGCGCACCACCGCGTAGAGAATGGGTTGCACCAGGCGCCGGCCCCAACGCGGTTTCCTGGGGTCCGCAACGGCCAGATAGCGATAGTCTTGATTCATCCTCATCTCCTATCCGCATGACGGCAACCAATTCGTGAAATTCGTGGCAAAAAATGCTCGCATTCTTCTTTCGAGGGACACGGATCAACACGGAAACGGCCCCCGCTCGTGGGGCGGGAGCAGAGCGGCCAGGTGTTCCATGATGAGGTCGCTGGCGTCGTCCAGGGCCTGGCGCCGGGCCGCGCCGTGGCCGGTGATCGTCAACGGGCCAAAGGGCCGGCCGATGGTCAGCGTGACGGGCGCGCGGCGCAGGCGCTTCCAGCAGCCGAAGACCTCCTGACCGCTGCCGGAGAAGGCCATCGGCAGAATGGGCACGGCCTGCTGCGCGGCCAGGAACGCCGTGCCCGGACGCGGCCGGATCAGCGCGGAGCGAAAGCTGCGGCTCTGCACCCCGCCTTCGGGAAAAATCGCCAGCACGCCGCCCTTTGCCAGCACGGCCGCTGCCATGCGCAGCGCCTTGCGGTCCACCTCCCCACGATGTACGGGGATGCCCGCGTAGCCGCGCACAATCCAGCCCACCCACGGATGCTCGAACATGTTGTGTGCGGCCAGGAATTCCACGTCGTAAGGCAGAAAGACCGGCGCCAGCGCCGGCTCGATCCAACCAAAATGATTGATTACCACGATCAGCGGCCCGCTGCTGGGCAAATTCTCCTGCCCGCGCACCGTCAAGCGCAGCAAGAAGAAGGCGGCCAGGCGCGCGAGGAGAATCAAGAAGCGCCGTTGCAGGCGCCGGCTCCAAGTCATGGCCGGCAACGCGGCAGTATCCTGCGGCATCAGTCCCTCGCCTCCTGCCAGGCGACAATCAGGCCCATGATCTGCTGCAGGACTTCGGGCGCCGACAGATCAGTCGAGTCCACAACCTGGGCGTCTGGCGCGGCGCGCAGCGGGGCCGTGCGGCGTCCGCTGTCGAAGGCGTCGCGCCGGCGCATCGCGGCCAGAATCTCCTCGTAGCTCACCGGCAGGCCGCGCTCACGGCCTTCTTCACAGCGGCGTCGTGCCCGCTCCGCTGGGGACGCGTCCAGGTAGATTTTCAGATCAGCGTCCGGCATGATGACTGTGCCGATGTCACGGCCCACCATGACCACGCGGCCGGCATGGCCGATGCGCCGCTGATGCATCTTCAGGGCATCGCGCACACGCGGATACGCAGAGACCACCGAGACATTGGCGTCCACCTGCGGCTGGCGCACGGCCCAGGTGACATCTTCGCCCCCGGCCAGGACCGTAGCCAGTCGGCCATCGCATGCATCTGCCGGCGCGACCACATCAATAGGCACCGTCAGGGCCAACTGCGCGACGGCGACCTCATCGCTGATAGGCACCCCGCGGGTTAGCGCCAGCCAGGTCACCGCGCGGTAGACCACGCCGGTATCGAAATAGAGATAGCCCAGGCGCTGGGCCAGGGCATGACCAATGGTGCTCTTGCCCGAGGCGGCCGGGCCGTCAATGGCAATGGTCGCGGGAAGGGCAGCAGAGGGCTGCGGGGCGCCAACGTTCATCAGGTTGATCTCTTGCGGCGCACGCGCGCGATGCGGCCTCCCGCGGACAAGGGGCGCGCCCGGCGCGGCCGGCTGTCGCTACCCGGATAGGGCGAACGGCCGCCAGAATCACGCCGGCCAGGGCCGCGGCTGTCCGCTTGACCAGGGGCCGCGGCGCGGTCAGCGCGCGGTGGGCGGGCTGAGCCGGTGCGGCGAACTGGACGGGCGCTGGCGTCACGGCGGGGTGCATCCGCGGCATCCGCGCGGCGAACTGGACGGGCGCTGGCGTCACGGCGGGGTGCATCCGCGGCATCCGCGCCCTCGGCGCGGCGGGGCGGACGCGCGGTATCTGAACGGCGCGGCCGGCGGGTGGCATCCGCACGGCGCCCTGGGCGGGCGCTGGCGTCACGGCGCGGTGCATCCGCGGCCTCGGCGCCCTCGGTGTGGCGCGGCGGGCGCGCGGCATCCGCGCTGGCGTCACGCCGCGGTGCATCGGCGGTATCCGCGCTGAGGTCAGTGCGATCCGGCGCCGGGCGGCGGGGCGGGCGTCCGTGGGCAGGACGGGGCGCCGGCTGTGCGCGACGGGGACCGCTGCGTTGACTGCGGCCAGGAACGACCGCCAAGTGCGTGCCGTGCGCAGCCGGTTTATCTTGCAGCACGCGGCGCAGGTGGCGTAGTTCGGTCAGGGTGGCATCACGCCACGCGCCGGCTTCGAGGTGTACCAGGCGCAGCGGCCCCAGACCCACCCGGATCAGGCGTAGGACGGGGTGACCAACGACCGCGGTCATGTGGCGAATTTCGCGCTTGCGCCCTTCGCGCAGCACCATGCGCAACCAACTGGTGGGCTGTGAGCGGGCATCGCTTGATCGCGCTAAGTAAGGCGGCGGGCCATCAACAATCTCCGCCTCGGCCGGTGCGGTCTTGCCGCCGCTCAGTTCGATGCCCTGACGCAGCTTGCGCAAGGCAATGGGGCCAGGCTTTCCCTCGACCAGCACCAGGTATTCTTTCGGATGCTCGTAGCGCGGATGGGTGAGCCGGTGGGCCAGATTGCCATCGTTGGTCAGCAGCATCAGGCCCTCGCTGTCGAAATCGAGGCGCCCCACCGGATAGAGGCGCTGAGGCACTTTGACCAGGTCAACCAGACACGGGCGGCCGTCGGTGCTCTCCGTATCCGAAAGATAGCCGGCCGGTTTGTAGAGCACGATGTAGCGCAACGCCTCGGAGCCGGTCAGCGGGTGCCCATCGAGCAGCACCGTATCTTTGTCCGGATCCACCCGTGTGCCCAGTTCGGTGACGACCTTGCCATTGACCTTCACGCGGCCATCCACGATTATCTCTTCGCACGCGCGGCGTGAGGCAACCCCCGCATGTGCCATGATTTTCTGCAGACGCTCTTCCATTACAATCTCCTCCCTACGATCTCCCCCGCTACGATCTCCCCGCTCTCCAACAGCGAACTTCCCGCTCGTCAGTACGCGCCCCACAGCAGCGGCTGCGTGCCCAGGTCCTGATCACCTTGCAGGAAATGAACCACGCCGGCCGGAGCGCCCGCCTGATCATTGTCATCAAGCAGACGTTCGCGCAGGGGCTGCACCCAGGGACGCTGCCAGCGCGGGATGAAAACCGTGGACGCTGGCCCAGTGGTCAGGAAACGCCATTCGCCCGCGCGGTCGCGTGCCCGGTTGAGCGCGCTGTCTGGCACGCTCAACGTCATCCAGCCATAAAACGACCGGTAATGCGCCAGCAGATCGTTGGCATCCGCGTAGCGCTGCGTGCTGCCCAGAATCACCACAATCGTGCGATGGCCGTCCTGATTCACCGACCCGATCAGACACTCGCCGGCCTCGTCGGTCGTGCCAGTCTTGACCCCATCCGCATGGGCGTCCAGGGTCAACAGCTCGTTGATATTGGTCAGCGCATAGCCGCCGGCGTTGTGGTTGACCGTGGCGACGATGCGCGCAAACACAGGATAGCGCAGCGCGCTGACTGTGAGCTGGTACAGATCACGCGCGCTGGCGTAATGGCCTGGCGCATCGAGACCGTGCGCATTCATGAAATGAGTCTGCGTCAGTCCCAATTCGGACGCCCGGCGATTCATCAGCGCAACGAACGCATCCTCACTGCCGGCGATGTCCAGGGCAATTGTCACCGCCGCGTCATTGGCCGAAACCAACAGCAGCCCATACAGCAGGTCTTCGACCGTGAGGGTTTCGCCGGCCTGCAGGTACATCGAGCTGCCGCCCACGGCCAGGGCTGCCGCGGGCACGGTTGCCACGCGATCCAAGTCGCCGCGCTCCAACGCCAACAGCGCGGTCATAATTTTGGTCGTGCTGGCCATGGGGCGTGGTACATCGGCCTGTTTTGCCATCAGCACCTGGTTCGTATCCACGTCGGCCACCAGCGCAGACTGCGCCTGCACAGCCGGCCATTGGGCAGCCTGGCGTATGCTGGAAACCTGGTGCGGGTACAGCCGCAGCGGCGAACGACTGCCATCACGCTGCACCGGTGGACCGGCGGCCACCGACAGCAAAGCCAGCAGGCTGATCAGACAAGGTAGCAAACGGCTCTGACTGACCGTGCGGCCCTTCTGCATCTTGCGACTCTCTTTGAGATGGCTGCTAAATCGCCGCATGACCAACCTTCGGGTTCGTGAAAACGGTGCGTCCCGTGCTTTTGCGCGTTTTCCCGGCAAAACGCGCCATCTCATTCACTTTCAATCCCTGGGTTGCGTGATGGCCGGGCGCAAAAAGAGCACCTCGGTGTCGAATTTACATCGGCCACCCGTCGGTGCCCTCGTGCCTCAAGGAAATATAGACTTATTTAGCGGGGGGACAACCTACGGCTCATTGACAGCCACGTCGTAGACGCGGACATTATTCAATGTGTTCGTTTCATCGGCCACGCAACCCACTTCGACGCGCAATTGATAGCGTGATCTGAGCGCGCCAGCCAGGTTGCCTTCGAAGCGAATAATGGCCGTTTCACGCCCGGCAATCACCGACGCATATTCAGTATGATCCAGCACCACAGAATCGGCATCATCACTGAGGATGACACGCACGGGCACATCATACTCCGGCGCATCGCCGCGATTTTCGATGACCACCAGCAGTCCGAGACGACCATCGTTCAGGACGGCCTTTTTGGAATCGAACTCGATGGCAGCCACGCGCACATCGCGCAGGCCCGCGGTGTCGGTACGATAATCGGTGTTGGCGTCAACACTCTTCTCAGCTGGGTTCTCTGTCACACGAACACAACTCGTCAATGACAAGAGAAGGCAGCCCAAGCAAAACCATCTGGTAATTTGCATACGATCCATCTTGAGAGATTATCTACCGGACGCGAGGATGGGTGAATTGGGAGAGCGGAGGAAAGGGATTGAAGTGTTGATCATGAGATCGTCCGCTATTTTCATATCAAGCTCCTGCCCAAGATCATACTGCGGATGGAGAAGTTTGTCAAGTATGCTGAAATCTGGGAACCTATCCCAAAAAGATAGCTTGACCCCTCGCGGGCGTCCTGGCTGGCATGCGGCCCAATGCTGCGGGCTATTGGGATCGGCTCTGAGCTTGTGATTGCTTTGACTTTTGGATGGGCCTATGCTAAACTGCCGTTCATGATGACCTTGCAAGTAGCTGTTGGACGACCGTACACCTTTCGTGGCGACGACCATCATCATCGCAAACCCGGACAGGTTCAGCCGTAACCGCGCCCGCTGGCGCCTGTCCTCAAGACTAGTTCGCTGAACTAGTCTTTTTTATTGTCAAAGCGAGGCTGTGTTGATACCAGGCCAGATACCCTACGGAGTGGGCGATCTTTTCCTTGAGGATGCCGCACACCAGCGCGCCCTGGAAACGCGGCTGCGCCAAACCTTCGCCGGTTGGGCTTACAGCGAGATCATTCCACCGACGCTCGAATATGCCGAGGTCGTTGCCGGGCCGGCCGGCAGCCAGTTGGCGAACACCATGATCCGCTTCGTAGATCGTGACGGCCAGACCCTGGCCCTGCGCCCTGATCTCACCATCCCCACCGCGCGCGCCGTCGGCACCAAGCTGTACGCGGAACCGCTCCCGCTGCGCCTGTTCTACATCGGCAATGTCTTTCGCTACGAAGAACCGCAGGCCGGCCGCCGCCGTGAGTTCAGCCAAGCCGGCTGTGAGCTGATCGGCGCCAGCACGGTCGCGGCCGATGTCGAAGTCCTCAGCCTGACCATCGCCGCGCTGCGCGCCGCCGGCCTGACCGACTTCCAACTGACGATCGGCCACATCGGGTTCTACCACAGCCTGTTGGCCGCGCTCAAGCTGACGCCAGAGGCCACCCTGACGCTGAGCGAGGCCATTGACCGCAAGCGCCAGGGTGATCTGGCGGCCCTCCTGCCCACGCTGCCGCTGACCTTGCCGGCGCGCCGTGCTCTGCAGACCCTACCGCGCCTGACCGGCGGCGCCGGGGTCTGCGCCCAAGCCCTGGAAATTTGCCTGACCACTGACATGGCGGCCGCGGTTCATCATCTGCAGGCCATCTATGCGCGCCTGGCCGCGGCCGGATTGGCGCCTCACATCAGCCTGGATCTGGGCGAGATCCGGGGCATGGCCTACTACACCGGCATCACCTTCGAAGGCTTCGCGCCGGGCAGCGGCGCGGCCATTTGCAGCGGCGGGCGATATGACAACTTGATCGGACATTTCGGCCCTGCGCTGCCGGCAGTTGGCTGCGCCCTGGTCGTGGACCGCGTGCTGCGCATTGCCCGTCAACAGCAGGCGCCCGCACACTCCCTGACGCCCGATTGGCTGATGGGCGTCGCACCTGCCGCGGACGTGACCGCACTGCAAGGCTGGATAGCCGGCCGGCGCGCCGCGGGTCAGGTCGTGGATGTGGATGTGCTCGGCCGCAGCGAAGATGCGCTGCGCACGCTGGCGCAGCAGCACGCCATTCCCCGCCTGCTCTGGCTACATGAAGAGGGCATCCATCTCCTGACCGCCAACAGCGCACAGGCCTGGGCGCTCGCCGACTTCTTGGCCGCACCACCGGAGGCGCTATGATGATCGGCGACGGACCGCGTGCCAACAGCCAGGGTATGGCGCTGCCAACTTCCACCTTCGACGCACGGCAGTTGACCATTGCCCTGCCCAAAGGGCGCATGCAGCAGCAGGCCCTGGCCCTGCTGGCGCAGATCGGCTACGGTCGCGACGCCGCCGATCCGAACGATGATGATGCGGCCCGGCGCCTGATCATTGCGGGCGCGGCCGGCCGCGTCAGCTACCTGCTGGCCAAGCCAGGCGATGTTCCGATTTATGTCGAGTATGGCGTGGCCGACCTGGGCGTGGTCGGCGAGGATGTGCTGGCTGAGAGCGGCCGCGATGTCTACGAGCCGCTGCGCCTGCCCTTCGGTCATTGCCGGCTGGTGGTGGCCGGTTGGGCCGAGCGCCCCTCGCGACCGCTGCGCCTGGAGTCGAATCCACGCGTCGCCACCAAGTACCCCAACCTGGCACGCGCCTATTTCCAGGGGCGCGGCATTTCGGCCGAGATCATCGCCCTGAGCGGGTCCGTGGAGCTGGCGCCGGTGGTGGGATTGGCCGACCTGATCGTTGACCTGGTGGAAACCGGCAACACCCTGCGCGCGCACGGCCTGGTGGAACTGCGCACCATCCTGGAATCGCAGGCCTGCCTCATCGCCAACCGCGCCAGCTATCGTCTCAAAGCCACCAGCATGACCGACCTGCTCGAACGCCTGCGCAGCGCGATCCAACCGACGGACCTTTGACACGAAATTTGCCATGCGGTGCTATAATTCACTCATGAGATAAGGTAAACAACCTGGTTGAGGTGAAACCATGACCGTTCAATCTATCACTACCCATTCTATCACTCGCCATGCTATCACTCTGCATCTGTCAGACGCCGTCATGCGCCGGGCGACGCAAGCGGCCTCCATGTTGCAAGCGCCGGTTGAGGAGATTCTGGCTTCGATGCTGGCCGTCACTCTTCCAGACACCGATGATGCACCGGTCTCTATACAAACCGAATTGGCGCGAATGACCTGGCTAAGCGATCAGACCTTGTGGCAGATTGCTCATCAATCGCTGCCGATGGAGCAGGCCGCACGCCTGAAAGAACTGTCTGCTCCACAGGCTGAGCACCCGCTGAGTCCCGCAAATCAGGCAGAACTCGATGCATTACGCCAGGAATACGGCCGCTACACCCTGCGCAAAGCACGCGCCTACGCGCTCTTGAGTCTGCGCGGCGGGCGCCCGCTATTGGTCAACCAATAATCTAACATGGCGCATATTCCGAAAACTCTGCGCCGCCGCGTCATGTCCACAGCCAAGTATCGTTGTGGCTATTGTCTGACTTCTCAATTGCTCAGCGGCGCGCAAATGCATATCGAACATATTATCGCTCAATCTCAAGGCGGTACGTCTGACGAAGCAAACCTTTGGCTCTCATGTGCCTGGTGCAACAGCTACAAGGGAGCGCAGGTAACCGGTGCTGATCCGGCAACAGGCGCCATCATTGCGCTTTTCAACCCGCGTACACAATCATGGCATGACCATTTTGCCTGGAGCGATGACGGCCTGTACATTGTCGGTACAAGCGCAACTGGCCGTGCAACTGTCGAAGCCCTACGCCTGAACAACGAGTTCATTGTACCTGCACGCCGTCAGTGGAAACTTGCCGGCTGGCATCCGCCGTTGGACGAAGAAACAAAACACTGAAAAACCTAGCGGAACCATGACAAGATCACTCATTCCAATCATTACCGACATTGGGCAGGCCCGACAGACGGTGCTGCGGCGGGCGGCCTGGGATGACCAGGAAGTGCCCGATGTCGTGCGCCGGCATCCGGCGGCGCTTTGGCGAGGAGCTGACGCCCGCGGCGGCCGTGGCCCGTGTCTTGAGCGATGTGCGTCGCCGCGGCGAGACGGCCGCGCTGGAATGGACGCAGCGCATTGACGGCGTTACCCTGGCGTCGTTGACGGTGAGCCGGGCGGAGCAGCAAGCCGCCCTGGCACGCCTGCCGGCCGCCCTGGTCGAGGCGCTGCAACTGGCAAAAGAACGGATCGAAGCCTTTCACCGCAAACAACCGATGGATTCCTGGGTGGACGCGGGCGCGGATGGCGTCCTGGGCCAACTCGTGCGGCCGCTCGACGCGGTGGGCGTCTACGTACCAGGCGGCACCGCGCCGCTGCCCTCGTCGCTGTTGATGGCGGCCGTGCCCGCGCGCGTGGCCGGCGTGACGCGCATCGTCGCCGTCACTCCGCCCGACCGCGCCAGCGGCCGCGTGCCCGACGTGATCCTGGCCGCGGCCGCGCTGGCCGGCGTGGATGAGCTGTGGGCCGTGGGCGGCGCGCAGGCCATCGGCCTGCTGGCCTACGGCGGCGCCACCCTGAAGGCGGTGGACAAGATCGTCGGCCCCGGCGGGCTGTTCGTCACCCTGGCCAAGCGCCAGGTCTACGGCGCGGTGGGCATTGACGGCATCCCCGGTCCCACGGAGACGATGGTCATTGCCGATGCCGGCGCGCGCCCTGCGCTGGTCGCGGCCGATCTGCTGGCGCAGGCCGAACATGATGTGCTGGCCTCGGCCATCCTGCTGACCCCGTCGGTGGAACTGGCCAGCCAGGTGCAGATCGAAATTGGTCGCCAACTCGAAGATCTGAGCCGGGCCGACATCATCGCGCAATCGCTCAGCGACCGCGGCGGCATCGTCATCACCGCCAGCCTGGCGCAGGCCGTGGAGTTGGCGAACGCGTACGCGCCGGAGCACCTTTGCCTGCTGGTGGAAGATCCATGGGCGCTGGTAGGCCAGGTGCGCCACGCGGGCGGCATTTTCCTGGGTGAAGGCTCGTTCGAAGTGCTGGGCGATTACGTGGCCGGGCCTAGCCACATCATGCCCACGGAAGGCTCCGCCCGCTTCGCCTCGCCGCTGAGCGTGGCCGATTTCGTCAAGCGCATCAGCCTGATCGGGCTGTCGTTGCCGGCCGGTCAACGGCTGAGCGCGGCCGCAGCCATACTGGCCGAGGCGGAAGGGCTTGACGCACACGCGGCCGCGGCCAGGCAACGCATGAAGGGGGACTGATGATGGATTATCCGAATTACGTACCCGCGGATCCACCCGACGCGGCGCTGCTGCTGACGCTCAACCAGGCGCTCTTCGCCGAAGATGGTTTGACCGCCTTTCCGCTGGCCGACCGTCAGCGCGCCATCGAGATGCTGCTTGAGGAGCCTGAGCGCTGGGGCGAAGTCTGGCTGATTCGGGACGGCGAGACCGTCGTTGGCTACACCATCCTGACCTGGGGTTTCACGGTGGAGTTGGGCGGCCCCTTCCTCCTGATTGATGAGCTTTATCTGCGGCCTTCGCACCGCGGGCGGGGCTGGGGCAGCACAACGCTCGATTTCATCAGCGACCGGGCGCGCTTTCATCGCGGCGTGGCGCTTCAGCTCGAAGTGGAACACCACAACGCCCAGGCCCGTGCGCTGTACGAGCGTAACGGATTCCAGTCGCACGCCACGCGCACCACGATGGAACTGCGCCTGGATGACGATTCAACGGCTGCGTTCTGAGCCGGCGCCGTGACGCGGAGAGAAGCATGGAAATTACTCAACCGTCCGGCTCGCGCCCTGGCCAGGCTGCGCACAGCTTCGAGCACCTGCTGCGGCCCGATGTGGCGGGACTTGAGGAGTACACGCCCATCCTGCCCTTCGAGGTGCTGAGCGAGCAGTTGGGCCGCCGGCCCGAGGAGATCGTCAAGCTGGACGCCAACGAAAACCCGTATGGCCCCGCGCCGGCTGTGCGCGAGGCGTTGACGGCCTTTCCGTTCTACCACATCTACCCGGATCCGGAGCAGCGTCACCTGCGCGCGGCGCTAAGCGCGTATGTGGGCGCGCCGGCCGAGATGATCCTGGCTGGGCATGGCGCGGATGAGCTGCTGGACTACCTGTGCCGCATTTTTCTGCGCCCCGGCGACGCGATCATCAACTGCCCGCCCACCTTCGGCATGTACAGCTTCGATGCGCAGCTCAGCAGCGGCCGCGTGGTGGAAGTGTGGCGCCGGCCCGACTTCAGCCTGGATGTGGCGGGCATCGAACAGGCCGCGGCCGGCCAGGGCGTCAAACTGCTCTTCCTGACCAGCCCCAACAACCCGGACGGCAGCCTGCTCGATCCGGCCGATCTGCGCCGCCTGCTGCGCCTGCCACTAATTGTGATCCTAGATGAGGCCTACATTGAATTTGCCGGGCTGGAGCACTCGGCGGTCTCATGGGTGGCCAGCCATGACAACCTCGTGGTCCTGCGCACCTTCAGCAAATGGGCCGGCATCGCGGGGCTGCGCCTGGGCTATGGCATCTTTCCGGTCTGGATCCTACGCCACCTGTGGAAATTCAAGCAGCCCTACAACGTCAATGTGGCCGCCACCGTGGCCGGGCTGGCCGCGCTGGCGCACCGGGCCGACCTCGCGCCGACCATCGCCGCGCTGATTGCAGAGCGTCAGCGCTTGCAGGTGGAACTGGCGCGCTTCCCCTTCTTGCAGCCCTACCCCAGTCAGGCCAATTTCGTGCTGTGCCGGGTGCAGGGTCGTGAGGCCACGGCGCTCAAACTGGCGTTGGCGCAGGCGGGTGTGCTGGTGCGCCACTATGCCAAGCCAGGCCTGGAGAACTGCATCCGCGTCAGCGCCGGTCGGCCCGCGGACACCGATGCGTTGCTGGCCGCGCTGGCCGGCGTTTGACGGTCCCGGCGCATGGCGCCAACGATGCAAGCCGGAGGCTGGCGTTACGGTGACGGCGCTGTCGGCGGCAGAGTTTGCTTCTCTCGTCCAACGTCGTCCGGCCAGGAGGCCGGACCTACGGGAACGATTGTCGCGCCGGTTCGCAGGTCGTCCACCGAGCGCACGGTGAAATCTGCGCCGGCCGCCAGCAGGTGGGCGGCCAGGGCCTCGCCACCCGTGACGCTGATGCCGATGGCGAGGAAAGAGCGTTCCTTGCGCGCACGTTGTGCGGCCAGCATGTCGTCCGGCGTATCGCCCAGGTAAGCGGCCGCCAGGGAACCGCCGGGATCGAGTTGCGCGCTGGCAGCGAGCAGCGGCCAGGGGGACGGTTTGCCCAGGCGAGCGGGCGCGCCGGCGGCCGCGGCGGCCGCCTCGGCCGCAACCACATCGTCATGCGTGACGCAGACCTCGAAGAAAGAGGCCAGACCCAGCCGGTGCAGCGCGTAGGCGGCTTCGGCACGCGGACGGCCGGTGGCAATGCCCAGGCGATGATCGCGCGCCAGCGCGGCCAGCGTCGCGGGGCTGACCAGCGGCGTTTCCGTCTCAACCAGACCGGCTGTGCGTCGGAAACGGGGCGCGACCGCAAAAAAGTGTGTGAACAGCGTCGGGCCGAAATAAATTTCCTGGAACAGGCGTAGGACGAGGTTGGTTGTCGTCAGGTCGCCGGCGTAGAACACCAGGTGTTGATTGCGGGCGCCCATGACCTGGCGCAGGCCAGGCAGTCCGCCGCCGGCCTGGCGCACCGGGCCAGTCAGGGAATCGAGGCGGTCAGCGGCTGCTTGCAGATGTGCGGCGGCGTTGACTGGAATCGGGATTTGCGCCAGATAGGCCAGGATGGCGTCCAGGTCAGGCAGGGGTGCAGGCGGCTCGGCCAGCGGCGGCAGTTGCGCCAGAAAGTAGCCAATGAGGCCGGCGGTCAAGTCCCAATCGTTGTTGAAGCCGCCCATAAGCTTGCAGGTTTCAACCAGGGCCGGCGTCACCAGACCCGGCGTCAAGTTCAGGCCCAGGCAGTCGCCCAGGTAAAATTGCACGGTTTGGATCACGACGGCGCGATAGGAAGAACGGACGTCCACCAGAACGCCGTCCATGTCGAAGATCAAAAGTGGTGGTAATGGCATAGGGGTAGTGTAATCGCGAAAGTACAAAGTGCAAAGTGCAGAGGGCAAAGCGCAGAGGGCAAAGCGCAGAGGGCAAAGCGCAGAGGGCAAAGCGCAGAGGGCAAAGCGCAGAGGGCAAAGCGCAAAACGCAGAGTGCAAGGCGCAGAGTGCAGAGTGCAGGGCGCACGTGAGGACGCCGAACACAGAACGTTGAAGGATCGCCAGCAAGACGGCGTGAACGCCAAGTCACGGTTCGCCTCGATGTTTTGCACTTTGTATTTTGTACTTTGCACTAACTTTTGAGCGCCAGGTCGCGAAGCACGACGATGCTTTGCACTTTACACTTTGTATTTTGCACTTCCTAAGGGAGGTATTCATGCGGACAGGTGAAATCAAGCGCAGGACGAACGAGACGGACGTTGTCCTGAAATTGGAGGTGGACGGCCAGGGTCGTTTTGCGGGGCAGACGGGCGTCGGCTTTCTCGATCACATGCTGGCGCTTTTCGCGGGGCACGGGCTGTTCGATCTGACGGTTACGGCGCAGGGTGATCTGCAGGTGGATGAGCATCACACGGTGGAGGATGTTGGCATCTGCCTGGGCAAGGCGCTCGACCAGGCGCTGGGCGATCGGCAGGGGTTGGTGCGCACGGCGCACAGCTTTGTGCCGATGGATGAGGCGCTCGGTTTTGTGGCGATTGACCTGGGGGGGCGCCCCTACTGCGTGGTAGACGCAACCTGGCACACGCCGCGGGTGGGGCAACTGGGCACCGACCTGATCCCCCATTTCTTCGAGGCGGTGGCGATTCACGGCCGCTTGAACCTGCACGCCCGCGTGCTCTATGGCCGCAACGATCATCACCAGGTGGAGGCCCTGTTCAAGGCCTTTGGCCGCGCCCTCGACGCAGCCACCCAACTCGACCCGCGGCGGCAGGGGGTGCCGTCAACTAAAGGCACGTTGAGCGCGTGATTTCCGTAGGCCCCCAGAGATGGGGTACACGTCAGCCAAGCCCACGATAAACCTGAAGCAAACCAAAGGCCAAGAGCGCCAGCGCGGAGATGCCGAGAAGGGTACGGTTGATTTGCGGGCCGAGCGGTCGCGCCAGGCCGAAAAGCAGGGTGATTCCCGCCAGCGCGCCGACCAGGGTTGCGTAGAATCCGAACAGGAAGGCAGCACCTGAGATGGGCGCTTCCTGCCAGCCGCTGAGCAGGATGGGGCCGGTGACGAGGCTCCAGTAGATGTACGGGCCGGGGTTGAGCGCGTTCATCAAGGCGGCGTGCCACACGCTCTGCCGCTGGCTGGGGCCAACCCGCTGCCAGCGCGAGGCGTCGAACGAACGCCAGGCCCGCCAGGCGCCCCAGGCCAGGTAGAGGATGAAAAGTCCACCGGCCAGGTAGAGGCCGCGCTGCAGCCAGGCCGGTATGCGGCTGAGCAGCAAGAGCACCAACAGGATGATGGGGCCGTCGCTGATGAGCGGAGCAAAGGCCGCGGGCAGCGTACGCCGCCAGCCATTTTGCATGGTCTGCGACAGCAGGTAGGCCTGGAACGGCCCGGGCTGCGCCGCGGCGGCCAGCCCGAAACCGATGCCCTGAAGCAGATAGAGCCACATGCCGGGCACCGCTAGTGCGCCAGCGCGGTCACGAAGCGGGCGAACAGTTCATCCGCATCGTGCGGGCCGGGGCTGGCTTCGGGGTGATACTGCACCGAAAAAACGGGACGATCCTTGAGGCGCAGCCCCTCAACCGTGCCGTCGTTCAGATTCCAGTGCGTGACTTCGACCTCAGGGGGCAAGCTGTCCGGGGCCACCGCGTAGTTATGATTCTGACTGGTGATCTGCACCCGGCCGCTGACCAGGTCCTTGACCGGCTGATTGCCGCCGTGGTGCCCGAACTTGAGCTTGTAGGTGCGGCCGCCCAACGCCAAACCCAGAATCTGGTGCCCCAGGCAGATGCCGAAGAGCGGGATGTCGGTTGTCAGGAAGCGCCTGACCGCCGCTGCCGCATAGGTCACGGCCGCGGGGTCGCCCGGCCCGTTGGAGAGGAAAATGCCGGCCGGCGCCAGCGCCAGCACCTCGTCGGCCGGCGTATCAGCCGGAACCACCACCACGCGGCAGCCGTAGCTGGTGAGGCGGCGCAGGATGTTCCATTTGCTGCCAAAGTCGTATGCCACGACCAGCGGCGCGCCAACCGCGACCGCATGCGCCTGGGCAAGCTCCCAGGCCGGCGCGGCGCCTTCTTCCCAGGTGTGCGGATGAGCGCAGGTCACCTCTTTGACCAGGTCGCGGCCATCCAGCCCGGCCCAACGCTGCGCCAGTTCCACCAGACGCGCCGCGGGCGTTCCATCGGTCGCAAGCGCGCCCTTCAGCACCCCGGCCGTGCGCAGGTGACGGGTGAGGCTGCGTGTGTCAATTTCGCTGATGCCGGGAATGCCGTGGCGCGCCAGGTAGGCCGGCAGCGATTCGGTGGCGCGCCAGTTCGATACCAGCGGGCTGATTTCGCGCACGATGAAGCCCTGCACCCACGGCCGGCTCGATTCGACATCCTCCGCGTTGACCCCCACATTGCCGATGTGCGAGGCGGTCATCACGACCATCTGCCCGTGGTACGACGGGTCCGTCAGCACCTCCTGGTAGCCGGTCATGCTCGTGTTGAAAACCACCTCGGCCACGGCCGTGGCGACGGCGCCGAAGCCCTCACCGTGCAGAATCGTTCCATCTTCCAGGGCCAGTATGGCTTTCATAGCTTTCATAGCTTTCATCCTTTCCGTCGGGGCATAACCGGTGCTCAGAAGAATTTCACATTGACCGGCGCCAAGATCAGACGCTTGAGCAGGCCATTGCGGGCCGCCGGGGCTGTGATCACCGGCGCGGCCGCTATTTCGGGCAACGTCAGCAGCATGGCCACTTCGTCGCAGCGATGGAATTTCGGGCAATAGATGCACTCCTGCCACACCTTGGGCGAGATGCTCCAGCGGTCCACGGCCTCGAAGCCCAAGCGCTCGAAGAAGCGCGGGCGCAGGGTCAGCGCGCAGACCTGGCGAAAACCGCGCGCCAGCGCCAGATCGAGCAGCTTGCCCACCAACAGGCCGCCCAGGCCGTTGCCGTGCTGGCTGGCGTCCACCGCCAGCGAGCGCACCTCCGCCAGGTCAGCCGCCAGCGCGGCCAGTGAACCGCAGCCCACCACCCGCTCGCCCGCGCCATCCGGCCCGACGGTTATCTCAACCGCCACCAGGAAATCAGGCAGAGCGCGCAAAATCTGCGCGGCGCTGCGCGGCAGCATCAGGTTCTGCGCGGCAAACTGCTCGACCAACGCGGACATTGCGGCCGCATCTGCGGCCTGCGCCGGCCGTATGGCCATTCTAACCCCGAATGAATTCGGGGCTAATGGGCGTTCCGCCGCCAGGTCGGCCTGCGCCGACCGATCTCCGCCGAATGAATTCGGGACGAAGGGGCGTTCCGCCGCTACCATGTCTTCAGAATCGCGTCCAGGCGCTCGACCACGGTGTCTAGCTCGGCGTCGGTGATGACCAGCGGCGGCGCCAGGCGCAGCACATCCGGCCCGGCGTTGATCAGCACCAGGCCGTGCGCGAAACCGGCCTTGACCACATCGCCGGCCGGGATGTCGAGCTGCAAGCCGAGCAAAAGGCCCCGACCGCGCACATCCAGCACGTGAGGCGAGTTGATCTCCTCCAGCCGCTCCTTGAGAACCTCACCCTTGCGCCGCACCTCGGCCAGGAAGGCCGGTTGACTGATGCGGCGCACCACCGCCTCGGCCACGGTCGCCACGAACGGCCCGCCGGCAAAGGTGCTGGCATGATCGCCCACGGCCATCACGTCCGCCACGCGCTGGGTCATCAGGATCGCGCCCATGGGCAGGCCGCCAGCCAACGGCTTGGCGCTGGTCAGCAGGTCGGGCGCCACGCCGCTGTCATGCCAGGCCCACAGCGTGCCGGTGCGGCCCAATCCGCACTGCACCTCGTCGAAAATCAGCAGTGCATCGTGCGCGTTGCATAGGTCACGCAGTCCTTGCAGGAATTCAGGCGTCGCGGAATGAATGCCGCCCTCCCCTTGCAGCGGCTCCACGATCACCGCGCACACGTCATCCTGAATGGCCGCGGCCGCGCTGGCAAGGTTGTTGAACTCGGCCACGCGCACGCCGGGCATCAGCGGCTCGAAGGCCTGCTGGTACTTGGGGCGGGGCGTGGCGGCCAATGAGCCGAACAGGCGGCCGTGGAACGCGTTGCTGAAGGAGACGATGTGGAACTTGCCCTCGCCATGCCGCGTACGGCCGTACTTACGGGCAAACTTGAACGCGCCTTCGTTGGCGCTGGCGCCGCACAGGCTGAAATGCACGCGCTGCGCAAAACCACTGGTTTCGACCAACAGCTTCGCCAGGCGTGCGACCGGCGCGGTGTGATACAGGTTGCTGACATGCCACAGCCCGCCCGCGGCCTGCTGCGCCACCGCGGTCAGTTCCGGGTCCGCATAGCCCAGCGCGTTGACCGCAATGCCCGCCACGCAGTCCAGGTACGCGTTGCCGCGGCTGTCGTAGAGCGTGGAGCCTTGTCCGCCCGTGAAAACGATGTCGGGCCGGGCATAAACCTGCAAGAGATAGTCGTGTTCGGTCTGAATGATGTCGTCCATGGAAACCCCCTCATTTCACAATCGCGGTGCCGCCGGTCCGGGCCAGGCCATCCAGGTCGGTGATGACGGCCTGATAGACGCCGGCGACGACGGCTTCGGCGGCGCTGCGCACTTTGGGGATCATGCCGCCGGTGATGATGCCTTCGCCAATCATTTCCTCGACCTGACCGATGGTCAAAACCCGCACGACACGTCCGGCCACCAGTACGCCGGGCACGTTGGTCACGAAGACCAGCCGGCTGGCCTGCAGGCCGTGCGCCAGCGCGGCTGCCACGTGATCCGCGTTGACGTTGTAGGTCTGGCCGTCTTCGCCCAGGGAAACTGGAGAAATGACCGGCACGAAACCCTGGGCCAGCAGGCGCTGCAGGGGCGCGACGCGCACGGCCGTCACCTTGCCCACGTAGCCCAAGTCGAGGCCGTCCGGCTG
The DNA here is from genome assembly GCA_016719785.1 of Candidatus Amarolinea dominans. Classification (NCBI taxonomy): domain Bacteria; kingdom Bacillati; phylum Chloroflexota; class Caldilineae; order Caldilineales; family Candidatus Amarolineaceae; genus Candidatus Amarolinea; species Candidatus Amarolinea dominans. The sequence continues at coordinate 37,967 of JADJYJ010000020.1, read as the reverse complement.
CCAGCGCGTCACCTGCACCAGGCCCGCATCCACGCCGGTCAGGCCGATGGCCTCGACGCCGCGGTTGACCAGCCAGCGCACGACGCGCGTGTTGACCAGGCCGCTCAGCACCATTTCCACCAGGCGCAGACTCTCCGCGCTGGTCACCCGCACCCCCTGCACCATCTCGAACGGCACCTGCAGGCGCTGATGCAGGTCTGCAATCTCCTTGCCCCCGCCATGCACGATCACCGGCTGGCAGTCCGCCTGCACCGCTTGCACCGCGGCGACGAACCGGCCCAGGAACGCCGCATCGTCAATCTCATTGCCGCCGATCTTGATGACCACCACCGGCTTTTGTGTACTCATGAGCCGCCCCTCTCCCAAAAAAGTTCGAACACTGAACGGCCAGTGCAAAGTGCAAAATACAAAGCATATCGGCGCACTTTGCACTTTGTATTCTGCACTTTGCACTTACAGTAGCGCCGTTGTCTCCGGCAGGCCCCACATGGCATTCATGTTTTGCACCGCCTGGCCGCTGGCGCCCTTGAGCAGGTTGTCAATACTGCTGGTCACAATCAGCAGATTGTCGGCCTGCGGGCTGAGGCCAAGCGCGCAGCGGTTGCTGTTGACGGTATGCCGCAGCGTCGCCACCTGGTTCAAGCCCAGCAGGTGGATGAACGGCTCGTCCCGGTACGTGTCGCGATAAAGGCCGAGCAGCGCCTCGCCGCTGATCTTTTCCGGCAGTTCCACGTACATCGTGCTCAGAATGCCTCGATTGACCGGCAGCAGGTGCGGCGAAAAGATCACCTGGAACGCGGCCGCAGCCGGGCGAGCTTGCACCGTCAGTTGCTCCTCCATTTCGGGCAGATGGCGATGCTGGCGGCCGATGCTGTAGGGCGCAAAATTCTCGTTGGCTTCCACAAAATGGCTGCTCAAGCGCAGCCCGCGGCCCGCGCCGCTGACGCCCGACTTGCAGTCCGCGATCACCCGCCCGGTCAACAGGCCCACGCGCGCCAGGGGTGCGAGGGCCAGGATCACGCTGGTAGGATAACAGCCGGGATTGGCGACCAGTCGCGCCGCGGCCACCGCGTCCCGGTAGAGTTCCGGCAGGCCGTAGACCGCCTCGGCCAGGAGCTGCGCCTGGGTGTGGGGATGGGCGTACCAGCGCTGGTACACGGCCGCGTCCTGCAGGCGAAAATCGGCGCTCAGGTCAATGGCCTTGACGCCCGCGGCAATCACCTGCGCCACCGCCTCCATCGAAGCCGCGTGGGGCAGGCACAAGAACACCACATCCACCTCGTCGAGCCGCTGGCGCAGCGCCTGCTCCAGCGGCAGCAGTTCATCGTCCCACGGGCAGGGGAAGACGCTGCTCAGGCGGCCGCCCGCGCTCGACTCCGACGTCAGCCACGCCAACTGCACCTGCGGATGGCGGCGCAAAATCTGCACCAACTCGTATCCTGTATAGCCGGTCGCACCGGCAATGCCCACTCGAATCATCCTGGCCTTGTCCTTACGCTCACTCGCTTGTCATACCCCTGGTTTTGGGCAACAAAAAAGCTCTCCGCCTGGAGAGCTCTCGTTTGACCGTGACACACTGTTGATCCCCACCCTGGGAGTGGCCCAAAACGCGCTGACCCAGACTTTAACGTCCGGCTACAACCTCTGTGGGCTCCTAGGGGAGGGAATCTGAAGCATCATGCGTGTCTCAATCCTTTGCTCGATTTGCCTGCATCGCCCTTGCATTTTGCAGTGAGTCAAGTTTAGCACAGGTATACCCGCTTGTCAATTGCGAAAACTGCCCTATGCTCCCGGCAGTCGGCGTCAGTTGACAACCGATTAGGATGAGAGTAGACTGCGGGCAGTGACGGGGACATGATTCGAGTTGCATTCTCGGATACAGCAGGCAACTCGGTTGACGGTTGACCGTGTCAATGCAGACCTGTCACAGCGGAGGAGTCGAGAGGAGTCGAGAGGAATCAAAATGAAGTGGCAAGAGATTCGTGATCACTACCCACATCAGTGGCTGCTCGTCGAAGCGATCAAGGCTCATTCAGAGGCAAATAGGCGCATCTTGGACCAGTTGGCGGTTATCAGCGCGTTTCCTGATTCGCCAACAGCGCTGCGAAGCTATCTCCAACTGCATCGTGAAGCCCCACAGCGCGAGTTGTATGTCTTCCACACCAATCGGGCCGTACTTGATATCCCAGAACGTCACTGGCTTGGAATTCGGAGAGCGTTATGAGAATCCGATTGCAAGTATGGCTTGTCCTATGTTAGCGCAAAGTGACATACCAGGGTCAGAATCTATGGCCTGGAAACCCTCAGTTACAGATGATTCAGACGAGGAATTGTCGCTACAGATCAGGCGCTACGATTGGGTTATTGCAGGAACCTGAGACGTAGTTCAAGCCGGATTCACGGCGTCGGCGGCGCTGAATTCGTGTATGCCAAACGCGTTGATGAGTTGAGCGTAGGTGAACTCCATGTCCATGACTTCGAAATCGAAGTCGGGGCAATGGATTATGGCTTCGAAATAGACGGGATCATCGGAATGAGTTTTTTGATCCAGGTTGGAGCAGTCATTGATCTTGTGCAGCTAGAGGTGCGGTTATCAGCTTGACACAATCAAATCTGTACATAGAATGCAACAATCACCTGATTGACACCCGTTCCATGTTGGAACAGTTGGGAGAAGAGGCGTAAGTCAGTCATGCCCAGTCTTTTTCGTAAGATCTTTCAGACAGGAATCGTCACGGAGCCGCTTGGCCCTGATGCAGACGAAGTCGTGCAATTGGTCAAGGCCGTCAACGCCCAGGCGCAGCGGCTGTTCGGCCGTGCGCTGGCCGTGCGCGAGGTGGATGCCGGTTCCTGCAACGGCTGCGAAATCGAAATCAGCGGCCTGACCAGTCCGGTGTATGACAGCGAGCGCTTTGGGATTCACTTCGTGGCCTCTCCGCGCCACGCCGACCTGCTGCTGGTCACGGGTCCGGTCACCCGCAACATGGAAGTGCCCCTGCGCAAGACCTACGAGGCCACGCCTAATCCCAAGCTGGTCGTGGCCGTGGGCGACTGCAGCCAGACCTGCGGCGTCTTTGCCGGCAGCTATGCGGTGACCGGCAGCGTGGACCAGGTGATCCCTGTGAATGTCTTCGTGCCCGGTTGTCCGCCCGAACCCGCCGACATCCTGGCCGGCATTTTGACCGCGCTGAACCGAAGGCCGCCGCGTTGATTTCTACCTCTCACTCCTTGGGCAAACCATGATGCAAACCTTTTTCTTTCTCATGCTGGGTGGGTACGCGTTCGGCGCGCTGAGCGCCGCGGTCAGTGGTCGCAGCGCAAGTGGGCGCTGGCTCACCGCGTTGGGAGCCATGATCGGCGGGGGCGCGGGCATCGCCCTGGGCGGCCAAGTGCTGCTGAGCGGAACGTCGTTTACGCAGGTGTTTCCCAATCTGCTGCCGCTGGCCGGCGGGCTGGCGCTGCGCCTCGATCCCCTGGGCGCCGTCTTCCTGCTGGTGATCGGCCTGGGCGCCGTGCCGGCCGCGCTCTACGGCGTGGGCTACACGGCTATCTACGCGGATGGCCGCGCCTCCCTGCCCGGTCTGGGCGTCATGTTCAACCTGTTCCTGCTGACCATGAGCCTGGTCACCCTGGCCGACAACATCCTCACTTTCCTCTTCATGTGGGAAGGCATGTCGCTCACCTCCTACTTCCTGGTGCTGACCGAAGCCAATGCGCCCGCTGCCGACGGCAGCACCGCGCAGGCCGGGGTGTGGTACGCGGTCATGACCCATACCGGGCTGGCGGTGCTGCTGGCCGCGTTCGTCCTGCTGGGAGCGGGCGGCAGCGGCTCATTTGCCGAACTGCGCAGCGCCGCGGCCGCCCTGCCGGCCACCACGCGCAACGTGATCTTCCTGCTGGCCTTGCTCGGCTTTGGCTCCAAGGCTGGCGTCATTCCCCTGCACGTCTGGCTGCCGCGCGCCCACCCCGCTGCGCCCAGCCATGTGTCGGCGCTGATGTCGGGCGTCATGATCAAACTGGGCATCTACGGCCTGCTGCGCATGGCGCTCGATCTGTTGGGCGGCGGGCCGGCCTGGTGGGGCGCGCTCGTCCTGGCGCTCGGCGCGATCTCCGCGCTGCTCGGCGTGCTCTACGCGCTGATGGAGCACGACCTGAAACGCCTCCTGGCCTACCACTCGGTCGAAAACATCGGCATCATCCTGATCGGCGTCGGCGCCGGGCTGGTCTTTCACAGCTACGGCATGATGACCCTGGCCGTGCTGGGATTCATCGGCGGGCTGTACCACACGATCAATCACGCCAGCTTCAAAGGGCTGCTCTTCCTGGGCGCAGGCGCGGTGCTGCACGCCACCCACACGCGCAACATGGAAGAAATGGGCGGTCTCATCAAGCGCATGCCCTGGACCGCCCTCTTTTTCCTGATCGGCGCGGTCGCCATCTCCGCGCTGCCGCCCCTCAACGGCTTTGTCTCGGAGTGGCTGGTCTTCCAGGCGCTGCTGGGCGGTTTCAACCTCCCCGTGCCCGAAGTGGCGGCGCTGGTTCCTGTGACCGTCGGCATGTTGGCGCTGACGAGCGGCCTGGCCGCGGCCTGCTTCGTCAAGGCGTTCGGCATCAGTTTCCTGGCGATCCCGCGTTCGCAGGAAGCCGAACATGCGCATGAAGCCCCGGCCACCATGCTGGCCGGCATGGCGATCCTGGCCGTCGCCTGCATCGCCCTGGGCCTGGCGCCCTTTGCTGTAGTGCCCCTGCTGGGACGCGCCCTGACCGGCCTGGCCGGCCTGCCCGCGACCGAAACAACCTTCACCCTCGGCCTGACCGTGCAGGCGCCTGGCGGCTTCGGCAGCGTCTCTCCCACCCTGCTGGCATTAGGCCTGCTGGTCATCCTGGGGCTGACGCCGCTGCTGCTGCGCCTCCTGCGCGTCAACGGCCGGCTGCGCCTGGCCGACACCTGGGGCTGCGGCCGCATCGGCCAGACGCCGCGCATGGAATACACCGCCACCGCCTTTGCCGAACCGCTGCGCCGCGTCTTCGCGGAGCTGTATCGCCCCACCAGGGAACTGACCATTGACACCCATCCGGAGTCGAAGTATTTCGTGCAGGCCATCGCCTACCGGAGCGACATCACCCCGCTCTTCGAGCAGTGGCTGTACGACCCGCTGCTGCGCCTGATCCGTGGCCTCGCCCGCCAGGTGCGCAAGCTGCAAGCCGGGTCGCTGCATCTCTACCTGGCCTACATCGCCGTCGTGCTCATGGTCCTGCTGCTGGCCGTTAGGTGGTTCTGATGACCGCATATCTCTTGGAAGGTTTTCAAGTGCTCCTGGCGCTGCTGCTGGCGCCAGGGCTGGTGGGCTTCGTGCGCTGGCTGAAGGCGCGGCTGCAAAACCGCCGCGGGGCAGCGCCCTGGCAGCCCTACTTCGAGCTGAGGAAACTCTTTGGCAAAGAAGTGGTCATGTCGCACAACGCCTCGTGGCTCTTTCGCTTTGCGCCGTACATCGTCTTTGGCAGCACCGTGGCTGTGACCTGCCTGATTCCGCTCATCGCGGCGCCGCTACCCTTCGACGCGCTGGGCGACCTGCTCGTGGTGGTCTACCTGCTGCTGCTGGGCACCTTCTTCCTGGCGCTGGCCGGTCTCGATCCGGGCACCGCGTTTGGCGGCATGGGCGCCAGCCGTGAAATGACCGTCGCGGCCATTGCCGAACCGACCATTGCCCTCTCGATCTTCGGCCTGGCCCTGGGCGCCGGTTCCACCAACCTGGGGCGCATCGTCACCGAGACCCTGGCCCATCCCGACGTCGCCATCAGCCCCGGCCATCTGCTGGCCTTCACCGCGCTCTTCATCGTCACCCTGGCCGAGACCGGACGGCTGCCGGTGGACAACCCCGCCACCCACCTGGAACTGACGATGATTCACGAGGCCATGATCCTGGAGTATTCGGGCCGCTACCTGGCGCTGATCGAGTGGGCGTCGTGGCTCAAACTGACGGTCTTCTTTGCCCTGCTGGCCAATCTCTTTGTCCCCTGGGGCGTCGCCACCACGCTCACCCCGGCCGCGCTGGCGATTGCGCTCGTGACCCTGTTGGTCAAGCTCGCGATCCTGGGCGCGGTCGTGGCCGTCGTCGAAACACGGGTCGCCAAGCTGCGCCTGTTCCGCGTGCCAGAGCTGCTCAGCATGTCATTCGTGCTGGCGCTGCTGGCCGTCACCTCATCATTCCTGTTGAAATGAGCTGCCTGCCCATGAAAGACGAACTATGAACGCTGCCTTAGTGACTCAAGTGACAACCCTGGGTTCGAGCGTGGCCCTGCTCTTTGGCATCATGCTCCTGTGGCGGCGCAGCCTGCAAGCCTACGTCTCTGCCTTTCGCTGGCAGTCGGCTGTGCTGGCAGCCATCTTCGTCGCGATCGGCGTTTTCGACGGTGATCCCGAGTTGATCTTCGTGGCCGCGTTCTTCGTGGTCCTCAAAGTCATCGTCCTGCCGCTCTACCTGGGGCGTTTGCAGCAGCGGTTCGGCGCGGAAGGGGAGAATCAGCCTTACATCAACGTGGCAACGTCGCTGATCCTGGCCGGCGTCCTGGTGCTGCTGGCCTATGCCATCACGCGGCCCCTCGTCGCGGTCAGCACACTGCCCACGCGCGGGGCCATGCCCCTGGCCATGGGCCTGATCTTCGTCGGCCTGTTCGTGGTCGTCACCCGCAAAAAGGCCCTCACCCAAATCGTCGGCTTCCTGGTGCTGGAAAATGGCATCGCGCTGCTGGCTGCGCTGGGCACCTATGGCATCCCCCTGATTGTCGAGCTGGGCGTGTTCCTGGATGTGCTGATGGGCTTCCTGGTGATGCAGGTCTTCGTCTATCACATTCACGGCACCTTCGACTCGATTGACGTGGACCAATTGAGCGAACTCAGACACTGAGTTGACAGACTTCCGAGGCCCTGGAGACTGCGGAAGTTTCCTTTGCACCACAAGAGATTGCACATGACCTTCTTTTTGCTCTTGCTTCCACCCTTGCTGGCCGCCCTGCTGGCCGCGGTTGTTCGCCCCTATCGCTCGTGGGTCGGATGGGTCAATGCCTGCCTGTCGTTATTGCCCCTGGCCGCGGCGCTCATCTTCGCCAGCCAGGCCATTGCCGGTCACGAGGCGCCGGTGTGGGGCATCGCTCTCGGCCCGCTCGCGCTGGCTGAAGTGCTGCGCGCGGATAGCCTGGCGGCCCTGATTATGGTGTGCGTCGCCGCCGTTGCCGCGCTGACGCTCTGGCTCAGTCCTGGCGTGGGCGGCGCCGCGCGCTTCGACGACGCTCAGTTGCGTCGTTATCAGATCTTCGTCAACCTGTTCATTGCCATGATGCTGCTGGCGGTCGCGGCCAACAACGTAGGGGTGATGTGGATTGCCATCGAGGCCACCACCATCTTCTCCGCGTTCATCATTCCGCTCAGGCTGAGCAAGGCGTCGGTGGAAGCCTCGTGGAAATATATCCTGCTCAGCTCGGTTGGCATTGCGCTGGCGTTTGCCGGCACGGTGCTGGCCTATTTCGATTTCGTAGCCCTCTCCGGGCGCATCGAAAATGCCCTCAACTGGGATGTGCTGCTCACGATGGCGCCGGTCCTGCACCGTGAAGTGATGCAGATCGCCTTCGTCTTCCTGCTCGTAGGCTACGGCGCCAAGGCCGGCATTGCCCCCATGCACACCTGGAAGCCAGACGCCTACGGCGAAGCGCCCCCGCCCCTCACCGCCCTGATGTCCTCGGCGCTCTTCGCCGTCGCCATGCTGGCGATTGTGCGCTGGAAGGCTGTGGCCGACATCACCCTGGGCAGCGGCTTCACCGACAACCTGCTCATCGCGCTCGGCGTGCTCTCCCTGCTGATCGCAGCTTTCAGCGTCGTGCTGACCACCAATTACAAACGTATGCTGGCCTATTCGAGCATCGAACACACCGGCTTGATCTGCCTGGGCCTGGGATTGGGGCCGTTGGGCGCCTGGGCAGCCCTGCTGCACCTGGTCAACCACACCGCGGCGAAATCGCTCATGTTCCTGCTCGTGGACACCATCGAACAAAGATTCGTTTCGCCCCTGATCGCCAACACGCACGGCCTGCTCAAAGCGCTGCCCTGGACCGGTGCGCTCTTTGCCGCCGGCCTGCTGATTCTGATCGGACTGCCGCCCGGCGGCATCTTCATCAGTGAATACGCCCTGATACGCGCCGGCTTTGCCCAGGGTCAGCCCTGGCTGATGGGCGGCGTCCTGGCGCTGCTGGCCATCATCTTTGCCTCGTTCATCTCCCACCTCAACCGCATGCTCTACGGCGCGCCGCCCGCCGCGGTCAGCCTGGGAGAGCGCGCCAGTTGGCGCACCGCGCTGCTGGTGCTCAGCGTCGTCTTCCTGGTCACGCTCGGCCTGACGCTGCCCGCGCCCCTGGCAACGCTGCTCAAGCAAAGCGTGCAAATTATTGCGCCCTGATCGGTGAATCCTATGACTGATTTTGCTCGTCTTCAATCTGTTCTGACCGCGGCGTTCGCTGAGCGGGTCATCGCCCTGCACATCCGGCGGGGCAATGAACTCCACTGTCAGATCGAGCGCGGCGCGGCCCCGTCCCTGGCCCAACTGCTGCGCGCCGATTTTCAGACCGAACTGGCGCTGATGGTTGCCAACGACCGCAGCGCCGACCTGGACAAGCTGGAAGTACATTACCTGTTTGTCAACGACCGTCACAACTGGTTCTTGCACGCCACCGAGCAGCTGCCGCTTGACGACCTCACGATTCCCTCCATGGCCACGTTCTATTATCCGACCTCGCGTTTCGAGCGCGAGATCAAAGACCTCTTCGGCATCGAGGCGGTCGGTCAACCGGACCGCCGGCCCCTGGTGCGGCACGGATTTTGGCCGGAGAGCTATCACCCCCTGCGCAAGGACGCGACGCCGCCGGCCGACTTTCACGATGATGGCGCCGGCTTTCCCTTCCTGCCGGTGGGCGGCGAAGGGGTCTACGAGATTCCGGTGGGGCCTGTGCATGCCGGCATCATCGAACCGGGCCATTTTCGCTTCAGCGTGGTGGGCGAAACGGTGATTGACCTGAAGATCCGCCTCTATTTCACGCACAAGGGTACGGAAAAGCTCTTCGAGGGTCGCACACCCGCGCAGGGCGTGGAACTGGCCGAGCGCATCTCCGGCGACACGACCATCGGCCACTCGCTGGCCTATTGTCAGGCCGTGGAGACGCTGGCTGGCTGTGAGGCGCCGCCGCGCGCGCGTTACCTGCGTGTGGTCCTGCTGGAAATGGAGCGGCTCTACAACCATGTGGCCGATTTCGGGGCCATCTGTAACGACACCGGCTTCGCCTTTGCCCATTCGCAGTGCTTCCGCATCCGCGAGCGGCTGCTGCGGCTCAACAAGCGGCTGACCGGCAACCGCCTGCTGCGCGGCGGCATCGTGCCCGGCGGCGTCGGCCACGACCTGCCCGCCGATCTGAATCTGGCGGCCGAACTGGCTGCTGTCCTGGCCGATTTCAACGAGGTGGTTGCCATCAGCCTGGACAATTCGATGGTGCGCGACCGGCTGGACGGCGCCGGGCGTCTGACCCAGGCCACCGCCGCGGACCACGGCGTCCTGGGCTATGTCGCACGCGCCTCCAACCTGGACATAGACGTGCGCCGCGACCATCCGTTTGCCGCCTACGGTGAACTCAGCTTCGCGGCGCCGGTCTATACTGCGGGGGATGTGCATGCGCGCACGATGGCGCGCGTGGAAGAGGTGGCCGCGGCCGTACGGCTCATCCAGCAGGCGCTGACCGCGCTCCCGCCCGGGCCGCTGACCGCGCCGCTCGGCGCGCTGCCCGCGTGGGAGCCGGCCTTCGGCCTGGTGGAGGGGTGGCGCGGCGCCATTCTGCATTGGGTCATGGCCGACGCCGGCGGCAAGCTCTACCGCGTCAAAGTCAAGGACCCCTCCTTCGTCAACTGGCCCGCGCTCTCCTTTGCCCTGCTCAACAACATCGTGCCCGACTTCCCCCTCTGCAACAAATCGTTCAACCAGTCCTATTCAGGCAACGACCTGTAAGCGCAAATGCGTTGCGCTTTCATGGACTGCCGTGGTTTGGCAGCCCGCGCAGGAGGGAGAACTGATGCTCTGGACATATCGCATCTTTCGTGATGCACAGGGGCGCTATTCGATGTCAGTTCGTAAGCGGACGCCGTTTTCACCTTCGAAGACGATCGCGAGGATTATGGCGAACAGCGATGGGTGACTCTGGGCTTGCTGCGCGGCAAAGTCGTGGTGATCGTGCATACTGAAACCGAAAACGAAATTCGCATCATATCAATGCGTGAGGCTGATAAACATGAGCAACATCTATTCTTCCGAAACCTTCGATGAACGGGATGACTACCCCCAGATCACGCAGGCTGACCTGGATCGGGCCACATTCCGCGTCGGCCTCAAGCCTGCGCCACGCAAACGCAACACCCTGGAAGAAGCGCTGCGCCGCATCATCCGCGAGGAACCAGGCCGTGAGGATGCGGCGGTGGGCACAAGGAGTGAATCACCGCCATGACCAACAAGACAACCATTCCCAGCCTGCAAGACATTCACCGCAAACGCCAGCAGTCCGATTTCACCGGCCGGGCGCAGCAGGTGGCCGACTTCCGCGCCAACCTGCGCTACGGGACCGCCGGAAACCAGGCAAATCCGAATATCCTGTCAATCCTGTGCATCCTGTCTGAATTCCGGGCCGCGTCATCCGCGAGGAACTGCGTCGTGAGGAGGCAGGCCGCGAGCCGGTCACTGCATGGCGCGGGCGGCCCAGGCGACTGCATTGGCCGGGGTGACGCGATTGCAGGCGTCGCAGCAGACGCGGGTGGGCGTGATGCGCCGCGGTTCTTCGAAGACCCAGGCCAGCACGCGCCGCGCCGCGGAGACCGGCGCGGCCGGCAGCGCAGCGTCCGGCCGGAAGTAGGCCAGCAGCCCCTGGCGAAAGCAGCGCTGGCGCTGACTGACCAGCGCACGCAAATCCTCGATGGCTTCCAGCTTGATCTGCAGCGCCTCGCCGGCCGCCTGTTCGTCCAACCCAGCCTGCTCCACGGTTTTCTCCGCCATGAAGCGCAGCAGACCGATCTCCCGCGGCCGCGTGAAGAGCACGGCCACGGTCGGTTTGCCGTCGCGGCCGGCGCGGCCAAATTCCTGCACGTAATCCTCAACCGAGGCCGGATGCTGCCAATGGATGACCAGGCGCACATCGGGCAGATCCAACCCCAGGCCGAAGGCGTTGGTGCAGATGACGGCCGGCGCCGCGGGCTGCTCACGCCCCATGAAGCGCGCCAGCAGGTGCGCACGTTCCTCCCCGCTGCCCATGCGCGCATGGTAGAACGGCAGATCGAGGCCCACCGCCTGCAAACCAGCCTGTACGAGTTGCCCCACCTTGATCGTCGGCACAAAAATCATCGCCCGGCCGCCCGGCATCTGGCGCAGCAGGCTGGCGGCCAGGCGCAGGCGGTCCTCATCGGCCTCCAGCGGCAGGCGCAGCAGGCTGATGTTGGGCCGATCCACGCCCGTCACCACGACGCGGGCCTGGGGCACACCCAGCGAGGCGAGGATGCGCCGCTGGGCTTTGACCCCGGCCGTGGCGGTGAAGGCCAGCACGGGCGGCGCGCCCAGGCGCCGGCGCACGTCGTCCAGGCGGCTGTACGCGGGCCGAAAATCGCGACCCCAGCGGTCAATGCAGTGTGCCTCGTCCACCACCAGGAACGCGGGGCGACCGGCCAGCGCCTGGGACGCCTCACGGTCGCCCACCACGCTGGCATCGAAGCGCTCCGGGGTGGCGAAGAAGAACTTGATCTGCTGATCGTGCAGGGCCTGGTAGCGCTGGCGCTTCTCGGCCGACGTCAGGTCGCTGTTGATGAAGGTCGCCGCGATCTGGCGCCGCGCCAGGTCCGCGGCCTGTTCGCTCATGAGGGCGCGCAGGGGCGAGATGACGTAGGCCATGCCGGGCGTGAGCAACGTGGGGACCTGGAAGCAGAGGGTTTTGCCAGAACCGGTGGGGCTGACCATCAGCACCGACTCGCGGCGCAGCGCGGCCAGGATGACTTCGAGCTGACCTTCGCGCAAGGAGCGCACCCCCAGGCGGCGCATGGCCCAGCCCAGGTAACGCGTCACAGCCGGCGCCTCGCCGCTGGCGTCCAACCAACGGGCCAGGCGCACCGCCAGGCGTTCCAGCGCAGGCAGCCGCGGCGCGGCAGACGGCGCGTTCATCGGCACGCTGCGGGCAACGGCCAGGCGCGCCGCGTCAACCGGCTGGCGTCACGGTCCGCGCTACTCGCGCGGTGTACGCAGCAGATCCGCCGGCAAGGGTTGGTAGTTTTTGACATACTGATCGAAGAAGGCGAGCGAGCGCTGCATCGCCACACGGAAATTGGCGGAGATGTTGTGATTGTCGCCCTGGTACTGATAGAAGGCGGTTGGCACCCCGGCCTTTTGCAGCGCGGCGTAGAGGCTGGCGGAAAATTCCAGCGGCACCGATTCGTCCTCGGTGCCGTGGTGCAACTGAATGGGGCCGGAAGAGTCGGCCACGTAGCTGATGGGTGAAATCGAATCCCAGAACGCGGCGTTCTGTTGCGGCGTGCCAAAGCGTTCGATCAGGTCCTGGCGCCAACGCCGCGCGCGCTGAGGCACCGTGACCGGCACCGGCCGCCGCCAGTTGTTCATCAGGTCATCGTACGACGCCACCACGCCGGCCCAGATGACGCCGGCGCGAATGTCGCCCGTCGTCACCATGGCGCGCAGGGTGATGTGTCCACCCATCGAATGGCCCCACATGCCGATGCGCTCGGCATCAACGCCAGGGTAACGTTTGAGCGAGCTGACCGCGTTGAGCACATCCACCGTGTAGTCGGGCGAGCCGTAGCCGCCGGTGGCGGCGCCTTCGGAGCTGCCATGCCCGCGGTAGTCAGGTCGAAAAACGATGTAGCCGGCGCGGGCGAAGTAGTCTACGTAGGCCACATAGCGTTCGGTGGTGCGATACTCTTCCGGGGGAATGTAGCCGTGGTTGAAGACGATCACCGGCCAGCCGTCGGCCGGCCGTGTGCCGCGCGGAACGGTCAGCAGCGCGTAGATTTTCAGCCCTTCCGAGCGATACGCGGCGATGTAACGGTTGTAGTTGCTGCCAGGCGCCAGGGTCTGCTCGATGAGGATGTCGCTGCCGGGATACCGACGCGCGCGCATCACTTCGATCATCAGCGGGCTGCGAGCCGCCAGCGGAGGCGGCAGCTCTGTTGCAACCGTCTCTTGCGCACTGGCCCTGACGGCTGCGGGGTCGGCAGCCTGGGCCAATGACGGCAGCACCAGGAGCAGAAGCACGGCGAGGGCCGTTGTTGTTTGATGTAAGAGGGTCGCTATTGTTTTATGTAAACTAAATTGTCTGATCATTTTTTTCCCCATCGTTCCCACTATCGCATTTTGCATCTACAAATCTGTGAACTACCTTCCGTTTGACGACTATTCACCTCTGGATTAGAATCACCGTTGCCCAATCGCTGTCAACGCGGATAGCCGGCCGATGCGTGATCGCATCGAAGTATTTCATTGAAATGTCTCAATGGAAATGTCTCAATGGAAATGTCTCAATGGATCTCGACATATCTCAAAGAAGAGGAGTGACACTCATGAATGGACATCCCCGGCGCAGTGCCTACGAGGTGGCTCTCGCCCAGTTCGACGAAGCAACAAGCAAAATGCCTCATCTCTCGCCCAATACGATCAAGTTCATGCGGGTATCCAAACGTGAACTGATCGTCAATTTCCCGGTTGAAATGGACGACGGTCGTATCGAAATGTACACCGGCTACCGGGTACACCACAGTACCGTGCGCGGCCCCACCAAGGGCGGCATTCGCTATCACCCCGATCTTACCCTGGACGAGACACGCGCCCTGGCCATGTGGATGACCTGGAAGTGCGCGCTGATGAACCTACCCTTTGGCGGCGCCAAGGGCGGCGTCATCGTGGATCCGCGCAAGCTGTCACAGCGGGAACTGCGCCGGTTGACCCGCCGCTATGCCACTGAAATCTCGATCATGATGGGGCCTGAGGGCGACATTCCGGCGCCCGATGTCGGCACCAACCCCCAGGTGATGGCCTGGATCATGGATACCTACTCGATGCACCGCGGCTACTCGGTGCCGGCGGTGGTCACCGGCAAGCCAATCCAGATTGGCGGCTCGCAAGGCCGCTTCGATGCCACCGGCATGGGCGTCATGTTCATGGCGCGCGAGGCGCTCAAGCACCTGCGCATCTCAGCCGAAGGCGCGACGGCGGTCGTGCAGGGGTTTGGCAACGTGGGCGCGATTGCGGCCCGCTACATGCAGATGCTGGGCGCCAAGGTCATTGCGGTCAGCGATGTCAACGGCGGCATTCACAATCCCAAAGGACTGGACATTCCTTCGTTGCAGCAGCATGTGCGTGAAACCGGCAGCGTGCTGGACTTTGGCGGCGCAGACACGGTGAGCAATACGGAGCTGCTCGAACTGCCCTGCACGGTGCTGATTCCGGCGGCGCTGGAAGGTCAAATCACCGAAGACAATGCAGACAAGATCCGCTGCAAGGTGTTGGCCGAAGGCGCCAACGGCCCCACGACGCCCGGCGCCGACAAGATTCTCATGGGAAACGGCACTTTCATTGTGCCCGACATTCTGTGCAATGCCGGCGGCGTGACTGTTTCCTATTTCGAGTGGGTGCAGAGTCTGCAGGCGTTCTTCTGGAGCGAGGCCGATGTCAAGCGTCAATTGGAGCGGCTGATGGTGGATTCGTTCAATTCGGTGCTCAACGAATCGCGCGAGAAGAGTCTGCCCACCCGCATGGCCGCTTATACCCTGGCCATCAACCGCGTCGCGGATGCCTTGGAGCTGCGCGGGGTGTATCCGTAGGCCTCACCTCACCCCCGGCCCCTCTCCTCTCCGCACAGCGGAGAGGAGAGGGGAGGTAGGGGGGTGAGGTGAGGTGAGGCGTCATTTACTCAAGGCGGGCGCGGCGGCGGGCGCCGGTCACGGCGATCAACAGGAGGACCGCCAGCAGGGCGGACGCGGCCCACAGCCACGGGGTGATGCCCGTCGCGGTCAGGCCGCTCAGGCGCACGGCCGTCGGCTGTTCGGCGATGGTCCACACGTAAGGCGCCATCATGCCCACGTTGTCGTTCTCCGAGCCGCGCAGGTTGCCGGGGTTGACCGTGACGACGAAGGTGCCAGGGCCGAACGGCTGCACCGGCGTGAACGTGAAGGTGGTGGTGGCGTCATCGTAGGCCGTGGCGCCCGGAATCAACTGACCGCCGGTTGTCATGACGGTGATGGTGTCCGCGGCCACGGTGGCCGGGCTGACCGGCCGGTTCATGCGCGCCCACACCGACGTGAAGAAGTCGGGGCTGTTGGGCCGTGCGCTCGTGTGTCCGGTCTCCACCACCAGTAGGTCGCGCCAATTCTCCAGGTCAACCAGGTTGACCGTCTGCACGCCGCCCTGGCTGAAGACCACGTCCATTTGGCGATTGGCAACGCCAACCAGGGTGCCCCAACGTTCCACAGTGTCCCAAGAGCCACGCGTGAACTTGTACTGCAGGTGCATCCCTTCCAAACCGGGCCGTGTGATGGTCCAGTGCGTGTCATCCACGCGCGTCAAAGGCAGGTAACCAGGGTTCCATTGCGTGCCAAAGACGCTGGACGTATCGCCGGCGATGTAGATCGTATCGGTCGGCGGGGTGAAGGCCGGAAGGGTCAGGTTCCAGGTGATCTGCACCGTGCGCTGTTCCGCGGTGATGTCCACGCTATTCGAAAAGCCCGACTCGTTGAAGCTGGTGTCAATGGCCGTCACCGTGTAGCGATAAGTATGACCAGTCGCGACATCGGTGTCGGTGTATTCGGTGGTGGGCGCCAGCACATAGGCAATCAACACCGCGCTGGTCGGCGCATCCGCGGTCAGCATTTCGCGGTAGACGCCATAGGCAGCAGTGTCAGGATCAGGCGAGGCATCCCAGGCAATGATGATCTCGGCCGCGGAGCGCGAGACCTCGTGCAGGTTCAACGGCGCCGCGGGCGGGGTCGTGTCGCCGGAGCTGATGACATGCAGCAGGCCGGCCTGGTTTGGATCGTAACCGTTACCGGTGCCGTCGCGATCAGCGTACAGCCAGTCACGGCCGTTGGTCGTGGTGTAGCGCACCGCGTAGGCGTAGTCGCCGATGGGGTGCGGCAGCATGTCGCCCATGAACTCATCGTTGCTACCCGCATCCACGTTGAAGGTCATCGGGAACCAACTCCAACCCGTGGCGGGGTCCGATCCCACCGGCCCGTAGCCGACTTCGGCCATCAGGCTTGGGGTGGGGCCGGGCTGCCCGGTAGCGCCATCAATCCACGCCTGACCGTAAACGGTGTCGGTGCGATCGCTGAAGCTGATGACGTGCGTCATCTCCGGCGGCCATTGCAGGTTGGCCCAGCCAATGGTGTAGTGCGGAATGGCCATGGCCGGCGCCGAGGCCTGGCTCTTGAGGCCCGCCGGCGTTACCGCCTTGACGTTGTAGTAGTATTGCAGGCCGTTGTGTACGGTGTTATCGGTGTAGGTGGTGCCCAGCACCAGCGCCGCGCTGATCTGCTCATAGCCGCCGTCCACCACGCTGCGATAGACATGATAGCCGGCTACAACGGCATCGGCGGGCGCGTCCCAGTTCAGGATCACGCTGCCGGAGCCTTCGCTGGCGGTCAGGCCGGTGGGTGCGGAGGGTCGCGTCATGTCCAGGCCAGGCCGGCTGACCCAGACGCGTGCGCCCATGCCGCTCACGTTGAAGGTCATCGTGCGAGCTGCGCCGACGGTCAGGCTGGTACCCGGCTCCAGGCCGTCGTCCAGCACGGCGCCTTCGGGCACGTAACCGTCCACATCGAGGGTGACATCATGGGCCACGGTGTCGCGGTTGATGGCAATCACAGCCACGCCGGTGTTGTCGCGGCGGCCATAGACCAACACCTTGTTGGCGTCGTCGGTCTCGAGGGTGTTCCACGAACCGGTGCGCAGGAAACTCTTACTGTTACGCAGGCTGGTCAGCGTGCGATAGTGCTGCAGCAGGTCGGTGTCCGCCTGACGCCAGGCGGGCAGTGTGCCATAGCCGGCCTCATCGGACCACGGGTAGGGTTGGCGGTTGTACGGGTCATCGCGCGGGATGTCGCTGCCGTAGCCGGCCAGGCCGACTTCATCGCCGTAGTAGATCGTCGGCGCGCCCGGTACCGTCATCTGCACCACGGCCAACAGGGCCAGGCGCTCGCGGCCGTCCTGGAAGCCGTTGACGGGCTGACCGCCCGCGATGCCGTCATGGTCGAGCACGCGCACCGGCCGGTTGGTGTCATGACTGCCCAACAGGTTCATGGCCGACTCGAAGGCGGGCGCGGGGTAGTCTTCCTGGATGGTGCGCATCATGTTGTCGAACTGCGTGGGCGACAGCGGGTTGATCGTGTTGTCGCCGTTGTTGTCGTTATCGCTCCAGACCGTGTCGCGCATGAAGCCGAGCATGGCCTTGCGGAAGCGATAATTCATGGTGGAGTCGAACTCATCACCCAGCAGGCGGAACTTGGCGTCATCTTCGCCCCAGGTTTCGGAGAAGAGCATCGCGTCGGGGTAGCTGGTCTTGACGACCGTGCGGAAGGTCTCGAAGAACGTCGGGTTGACGCCGACGATGTCGGGCACCACGTCAATGCGCCAACCGTCCGCGCCGCGGGCGAGCCAGTAGGTGGCGACGCCGTTGGGGCCAAACCAGTAGTTCAACACATCGGGGTGTGCGGTGTTGATCTGCGGCAGGGTCTGCACGCCAAACCAACCGGTGTAGTTGGTGTCACCCGCGCAGACGCCGCTGCCAGGCGGGTTGGCGGGCTGGAAGAAGAACCAGGTGCGATAGGGGCTGTTGAGATCTTCACAGGCGCCCACTTCAGGGTGGCGGCCAAAACGATCAAAGAAGGGGCTGTCCGAAGAGACATGGTTGGGCACGCCGTCGAGCACGATATACATGTCACGGTTGTGCGCCTGCGTCGTCAACTGCTCGAAGAGGGCCAGGGTGGCCGTGTCATCGCCCAGCACGCCCATCGTCGGATCAATACGCAGGTAGCTGCGGCCGTCGTACTTGTGGTTGGATGGTGAATCGAAGATAGGATTGAGATAGACGGTCGTCACGCCCAGGTTTTGCAGATAGCCCAGCTTGCTGATCAGGCCCTGCAGGTCGCCGCCATAGGAGGTGCTGCTGTAGGTGCCGTACCAGTCGGGGTTGGCCGTTGGGTCATTAGGCTCAGGGTCCGGCACGATGGTGTTCCAGGGCGTGATCGGGAAACGATGACCGCGCTCCTGCGGATAGAACCAATCCACGGCCGTTGGGTCGTTGCTGGCGTCGCCATTGCGGAAGCGATCGGGAAAAACCTGGTAGATGATCGCATTCCTGGCCCAGGCCGGTGTGTCGAAGCCTGGCTCGTAGACGTAGATGTTCCACGAGACGTCCGGCGAACTGTTGTAGGGCTGGCCCCAACCGCCATCGCGCGCGGCGTCATCCTCATAATAGACCACCGCCGTCCCATCTTCGATGATGAAGCGGTAGTAGAGGATGCTCAAATTCGCGCCGACATTGAGGGTCGTTTCCCAGTATTCGTAGCCGAAAAGGTTGGCATCCGGGTCCGTGGCTACTTTGGCCATGTTGTAGACGGTCTGGCCCTGCTGCGCGCTGTCCCACACACGCGCCTTGACGCGCTGCACGTCGTTGGCGTAGGTGCGGAAGCGCAGCGTCACATTGCTGTTCTTCGTCACCGCGCCAAAGGGGTCGCGGTAGAGGCCGCTGCGGCTGTCGTGACCCAGGCCGTCCCACCAGATGTTGTCATCGCCCACCTGGGGAGCGGGCGGGTTGTTGATGCTGTCCCGAATCTGGTGCGTGGTGTCGTTGTAGCCAAAGGTGACGACCGTGCGCGTGCCTTCAGCTCCCGGCACCACCAGGCCAATGTTCGGACCGCCGGGGACACCGCCTGCGCCGTAGTTCTCATCCCACGACTCATTGAGCGCCACCTTGTATTCGTAGCTGCCGGCCGGTATGTCGAACGACGTCTCGAACCAACCGTCGCTGTCGCGGTCTTTCAGCCAGCCGACGAGGTTGTCTGGCGCCCAGTCCTGTCCGCCAAGCACGCCCATCAGGCTGCCGACGAGCACGGGGATGCGGTAGTTGGGACGGCTGGCCACCATGTTGCCATCGCGGCGGTCATAGTAGAAATGAACGGTCTCCCCGCCCACGGTGGTGAAGGGGACGTTCGGACCGCCGGGTACGCCGTTCAGGCCGTAGTTCTCATCCCAGGTGCCGCCTACCGTGGCCTTGAACTCATAGGAGCCGGCCGGGATGGCGTTGGTGGTGAACTTCCAGACCTGGTCGCTATTGCCATCGCTGGCCTGCGTGTTGGTGTTACTGGGATCCCAGTCGTTGCCGAGGCCGGCCGCGCTGACGTAGCCGCCGGGAAATGTCACCAGCAGGTTGGGCGTGGCCGCAGGCGCCACCGAGGCAGAGCCGACGGGCGCCAGGCCCAGGAGCATGGTGAGGACTACAAGCAGAGAGACGAAACGAAATGCTTTCATGACGAATCCTCCATCGTAAGAACGAGCTGCCGATCAGGAGACCGGCAGTATCTCAGGGTTTCGATGGCATCTCCTGACAGGTGAAGATGCCCCCACTCAACGGGGGGATTGATGCAGATTACTTCATCTGCCTGATCTTGTTCTCGATCGCCGCTTGCGCCGCCTTCATGGCAGCGGCCGGCGTCTGAGAACCGTTCCAGATCGCGGTCGTAACATCACCCACCGCGTCCCACTGGGCCTCCGCGAACGGCGTGTTGGCATTCGGTACGCCGAGTGCCAGCGCGGCCGCGAAGCCCTGAATCGTGGTCGCGGTTGCCAACTCAACCGAGCTGAGGGCTGCGGAAGCCGCGGGCACGGTCTTGTTGATCAGCGCGAGGCCCTTCTGGACGTCTGCACTGGTGAAGTACCTCATGACGTCCAGCGCGGCTGCGGCATGCTCACGCTCAACCGCATTCGGCGTGAGCATCAGGGTCCTGATGCCCACGAACGGGCGACCGAACGCCTTCAGACCGTAGTCCAGCCCGGCAGCTTCCACGTCAGCGATGGCCCACCGGTCAGTCCACCACGCGGCCGCCTGGCCTTCCAACAGCATGTACCTGCAAATGTCGTGGCTGGTTTCTTTCGGCGCGTACGCGCTGAAGGCCTTGATCCACTCTGCGGCAGCCAAACCTTCAGGGGTGTTCAGATAAACCTTGCCCTGGTCATCCACATAGCTGGGAACACCGTGGCCAAAGTAGATAGGCGCCACATGGTACGCATCGGAATTGCCCAGGCCCTGGTTGCAGATGAGGAACTTGCCGGGGTTCTTCTCAGCAAAAGTCTTGGCCGCGGCCAACAGGCCCGCGAAGTCCTGCGGATCGGTCGGGAAGTCCGATTCGTTCACCAACGCCTTGTTGTAGACCAGTGTGATGCCTTCCTCGGTTTCGGGCAGGCCCCAGATCTCGCCGTTCCAAATCATGCCGTTGACGGGGGCCGCTTCGTAAGTGGACTTGAGGAAAGCTTCGTCAACCCCGAGGTCGTTCAGTGGGACAATGTTGCCAACGAGCGCGTTATTGCCGATCTGGTCATTGGTCCAGGCCACGATGTCGGGGCCTTCGCGGACCGGCACGGCAATGGCCAGGGCGTCGCTCAGATTGTCAACCTTGGAGAGTTCGATCGTGATGCCAGGGTGCGCCGCTTCGTAGGTCCTGAACGCAGTCTCGATGGGCTTCAGATAGTCGCCGGCCCAACCGTGCCAAATGATGATCTGGATAGCTTCCGCGGACTTGGTCGGCGCAGGAGTCTTCGTTGCTTCAGGGGTCTTCGTTGCTTCGGGGGTCTTCGTTGCTTCCAGGAGGCTTGGTGGCTTCAGGGATCGTGGTCGGAGCTGGCGTCGGAGTCGCGCCGCCACCGCAGGCACTGAGGATGAGGCTCAGTACGATGAACAGAGCCGCAACGGCAGACACAGACCTCTTCATAATTCTTCTCCCTCCAACAGTCAACTTATTATATCACAAACCGACAGACATTTCCAGGGCGTCAGGCTGCCCAAAGGGCGCCTGCGCGGGCAGTCCACGCGCACGGGCTTGGTTGTTTTGGGGTTGCTCTCAAAGTTGGGTACAATAGGCCTTATCTACAACTCGACTTATTCCCGATAAGGTCTGATGGCGCAGTCTGCATGTTATGGAGCAAGCAAAGGAGTGTGCCGTGGAGCGTGAATACCTGGCCTGGCAAGACGTGGATGCCCTCATTGATCACCTGATCCCGCAGTTCAAGCGGGGTTACGATGCGCTGCTGATGATTACACGCGGCGGTATTATTCCCGGCGGCCTCATCGCCGAGGCGCTCAGCCTGCAGGTTGTGCTGACCGCGGCGGTGGACTTCTTGCCGTCGTCCGAACAAAAACTGGCCTGGCCGACTTTCTGGCAGTTCCCGGCCGATTCCCAACTGCGCCACAAGACTATCCTGGTGGTAGACGACATCTGGGACAGTGGGCGTACCATCATGACCGTCAAGGGCCGCACCGAAGCGGTGGGGGGCGTCGTCGAAACGGCTGTCCTGCACTACAAGCCGGGGCAGTCGTTCTTTGCACGTGAGGGGCCAAACTACTACGCGGCCATCACGCACAAATGGATCGTATATCCCTGGGAAATTGACCGCGGGCGCGACCTGATGATGCGACCGCTCGTCCCCGTATTGTCTTGAACGAGAGTGGGCATGTCTTTTCCACAAGCTGAAATTGTTTGTCACAACGGCCGCCTGGTGACGGCGGCGCAGGCGCAGGTGCCGGTGTTTCATCCAGCCCTCTACGGCGCCTATGGCATCTATGAATCTATCCAGGTCGCGTCCGGCGTGATCTTTCACCTGGAGGAGCACCTGGCGCGGCTGGCCGGCTCGGCCGCGATCCTCGAAATGACGCTGCCGCATGACCGCGCACAGATCGCGAGCTGGATTCCCGCGCTGCTGGCGGCCAGTCAACTCCAGAGCTGCCTGCTGCGGCTTTTTGTGCTCGGCGCCAATGGCGGCGCCGAAGGTGATTCATTCATCTGGGCGCAGAGTTTGCCGATCTATCAGGCGCAGTTCTACAGCGAAGGCGCGGGCGCGGTGACCTTCGAAGGCGAACGCGCCTTGCCCCAGGCCAAATCGCTCAACACGCTGGTCAATTTCCTGGCCCGCCGCCAAGCGCAGCGCCAGGGGGAGCATGAAGGGCTGCTGCAGAGTCGCGGTACGATCAAAGAAGGTTCCAGTTCCAACCTGTTCGTTGTGCGCGACGGGCGCCTGCTGACGCCGCCGCCGGAGGAGGTGCTGGCCGGCGTCACAGCCGACATCGTGCTGGCCCTGGCCGCACGCGAAGGCATCGAAGTCGTCGCCGCGCCGCTGGCAGAGAGCGAGATTTGCGCCTGGGATGAGGCCTTTCTCACCAGCACCAGCCGCCACATCATGCCGCTGGTGCGCATCAACGGTCAGCCGATCGGCGACGGCCGCCCCGGCCCCATCACCCAACATCTGAGCCGCTGCTTCGAAGGGAACTTCCAGGCTGCCATCGCGGCGCAAACACCTGCAGACGGTTGACTTGGCGCCTGAAATAAAGTGCGGCGGGATTCCCACAATCCCGCCGCACTCACACAGGAGGTACACACGCTAACCAAGCGTAGCCGCCGAAATCAAGCCAAAACAAATTCCCGATTGCGTACCGGACGATAATTGCTCACCTCGGCGTGGTCATAGATCACGTCGGCCAGGATGGCGATGTGCGCGGGGGTGGTGCCACAACAACCACCGACGATTTGTGCGCCAATCGCCAGCCAACTGCGCACATGGCGCCCGTAAGCCTCGGCTGAAATATCCTCAGTAAAATCCCATCCCCAATCCGATTGTGCATGACCGACGTTGGCATAGGCGCCAATCGGCCGATCCGTCACCGCCCGCAACTCTTGCAGGGCAGACAATACCGCCGGTGTTGACATGCAGTTGACCAGCAGCCCCAGCGGGTCGAGCGGTGCCAGCGCGGCAGCAGCCTCGGCCAGGGTCTCACCGTTGAGCAGACGCTGGTTGTTGCCACACACAAAGCTCACCATGAAGGGCAGACCGGTGCGCTGCGCCGCCGACGCGGCTGCCACGGCCTCGCGGATCGTGTTCATCGTTTCCACCAGGATCAGGTCCACCCCGGCCGCCGCGAGGTAGCGCGCCATCTCATCGTGCTCAACCTCGCACTCGGCCTGGGTTGGCGTCAGGTGCGGCGCGTAGCAATCTTCCAGCGGGCTCATCGAGCCGGCAATCAGGACACTGCTGCGTAAACCGGCATCCCGTCGCGCCTGAATCGCCAACGTGGCCGCACGGTAGGTCAAGGTTTGCGCCCGATCGCCCAACCCGGCGCGCGCCAGGGTGCGCCGATAGGTGCGAAAGCTATTGGCCGTCAGGATGTCCGCGCCGGCCGCCAGGTAATCGAGGTGAATCTGGCGCACCGCTTCCGGCTGGTTGATCAACGCCGCGGCCGACCACAACGGCAGCGGCGTCGGAATCTGACGCCGCTGTAGTTCAGTGCCGGTTGCGCCGTCGAGCAATATCGTATCGCCCTGGCCAAGCCGCTCTTGGAGCGAAAGCATCGCAGACTCCTCATGATTCGCAGCAGTTGCGCCCAGTGTATCACCGCGCAACGGCCACTAACATGATGAATGTCAGTTTGTGATGATGTTTACAAGAGCGGTCACGGTGCGCTGAGCACGGCGTAGTGCTTGGGCAGGGTGCGCGCCAGGTGCTGATCTGCCTGTGCCCAGGTGTGCCGGCCATTGGCAATGGCGCCGCCATCGTTGACCAGCCCCATGCGCGCCAGCAGATTGATGAAGTATTGACCGCGATAGAAGTTGGAATCGTGCGGCTCCCGCGACTCTGGCCCGTATTCGATGAACCAGTGCAGGTGTTCGAAGGCGTCAGCCGGCGTGTTGAGGAGAAGATTGGCGGGGTTATTGGCCACAGCGAACTGAATGTTTCGTGGAGAGCCAAACACAGGATCAAAGAGTCCATTCTGGAACGAACGATCATCCAGGCTGATGCCCAGGCGCACGCTCGTCGTGTCGTTGGTGACCAGCGGGTTGGACAGCGGCGCGGTCAGGGTCACCCCCAGGGTGGAGGTCACCACGTTGGAAATCACGCCGGCGTAGAAGAAAAGGCCATCATAGGCGCCCACAGTCGCAAACCAATCAGGATGCTGCGTCGCAATTTTGACCGCCATGAAGCCGCCCAACGAAAATCCATCCACCCCGCGATGGGCGGCGCCTGGCAGCACCGGATAGTTGGCATTGATAAACGGGATCAGGTCCTGCAAGAAATAATCCTCGAAGCGGCCCGAACCAACCCCGCGGGCGCCATGCGTCTTTTCCGGGTCAATCATGTTGACCAACATGCCGCTGTACACATTGTCGTTACTGGAAATGCCTGGAAAGACCAGCACCATCGGGCCAATGGCGCCGGCAGCCACCAATTCTTCGTAAACGTCAATCACATTGCGGTTGCCGCGCGACATATCCTCGGCCGGGTTCACCCATTCGCGCTCATGTCCGCGGAACAGATAGAGCACAGGATAGCGCTCAGCGGGATGCGCAGCGGCGTCCGGGGGCACGTAGATGAAGAACGTCTTGCGGATGCCCAAGGCCCGGCTGAGAAGCTGCACACGTTGGGCACGTGGATCATACGGATTAACCAGGGATGGATCCGGGGTTGGCGTGGTGATGCCGGCTTCCTGGCGCAGGTCTGACCAGCCGGCCAGTTGCAGATCAATCGCGCGCGCGGTCTCAACCAACAGCACATGATTGGGAACCGGCTGCCCCGTTTCGTCAGCCTCGCGCTTGGCCCAACTGCCGCGCGTGAATGTGTATTCCAACGTTTGCCCCTTTTCTACTGTCAGGGTTAGCGTCGCCCGGCCCTGCTGGCGCACCAGGCGCAGTGCCGGATCGGCGGCCTGCCATTGGTTCCAATTGCCGCTGAGAAAGATCTCCTCGTCGGGCGGCGTGCCCGCGGGCAGCGTGACGGCCCAGGTCAAAGTGACGGCGCTGGCGGCCGGGGTCGTTGCCGGCCCGGGGCGCGAATCGCAGGCATTGAGCAGGGCGAGCATGCACAGGAGACACAACCAGGTGGGCCTGGCGAGCAGGGAGTGGGGGACGGAAGGCCAGCATCGTTTACGTTGCATCATGGGTGATAGACATCGTCCGGTTGCGCCCGGCGCCGCGCGCAGCTAAGCCGCGCCGGCTGACGCAGGAGCCATCAGGGAATCATAGCGAATCAAGGCCACGCCTGCCTGCGACAGGAAGGCGCGGGCGTTTTCGTCCGGATAATCGCCCGCATAGACCACGCGCAGCAAGCCAGCATTGATGATCATCTTCGCGCAGGTCAGGCACGGCTGGTGCGTCACATAAACCGTGCCACCTTGCACAGAGACCCCATGCAGGGCGGCCTGCAAAATGGCGTTTTGCTCGGCATGCAGCGTGCGCACACAGTGGCCGTCCACCATCAGGTGGCCGATGTCGTCACAGTGCGGCAAGCCGGCGGGTGAGCCGTTGTAGCCCGTGGTCAGAATCCGGCGCTCCTTGACGATGACCGCGCCCACCTGCGCGCGATCACATGTGCTGCGCGTGGCAACCTGCGCGGTGATACTCATGAAGTATTGATCCCACGGTGGACGACCTGACTTGGCCGTGGCGCCCATCATCCGGTGCCAAACTGCCGGTCGCCGGCATCGCCCAGGCCCGGTACGATGTAGCCAATCTCGTTCAGGTGCAAATCGAGCACAGCGATATGAATTGGGACATCGGGATGGGCCTCGTGCAAGGCTGCGACACCCTCCGGCGCGGCGATGATGCCCACGAACTTGATGCGGCGTGCGCCCCAGCGTTTTAGAATGTCAATGCAGGCCACGGCCGAGCCGCCCGTCGCCAGCATGGGGTCCAACACCAGGCAAACCTGCACCGTCGGCGCCACCGGCAGCTTGTTGTAATACTGCACGGGCCGCAGGGTCTTCTCGTCACGATAGACGCCAAGATGCCAAACCTCAGCACCCGGCATCATTTCCCAGATGCCTTCCACCATACCCAGGCCAGCGCGCAGAATCGGCACCAGGCCGATCTTCTCAGCCAGGATCGTGCCGTCCGCCTGTCCCATCGGTGTTGTCACCGTCACTGGCGAAAGTCCCAGGTCGCTCGTCGCCTCATAGGCCAACAAGATGGCAATCTCGCGGATCAGCTCGCGGAACTTCTTCGGCTCGGTCTGGATGTCGCGCAGCAGAGCCACCTTGTGTCGAATGAGCGGATGGTTCGAGACAAATAGACCTTCCACGGCCTAACGCTCCCAATCAATCTGAGTGGGCGCCAGGCCGCGCCTGACCAGGCGTTCCACGTCTTGCTGACACTTCAAGCAGAGCGTGGCGTCCGGCTTGACTTCCAGCCGCGCCGGGTCAATGGGCTGACCGCAGCGTTCGCAGACGCCATACAGACCTTTGCTAATAGCCCGCAGCGCGCTGTTGATTTGTTCCAGACGACGCTCCAGGGTATTGAGCAAGGCCAGGTTCTTCTCGCGCTCGAAAAGATCTGGATCGCCCTCCTCCGCATCAATATCAACTTCGCTCTTCAACCATTCACCCAGGTGCTGAATCTTGGCTTCGAGGTCCGTGCGTCCGGCTTCCAGCTTTATCCGCTCGCGGTCTACCAATTCTTCACGATTCATCTGATCCACACTCCATCCCACATACAGCCATTGCGCCACACTAAGAGCGCGCCTGTTATACCACGAAATGAAATTCACGTCAATACACCCTGCGCCTCACCAACTTGGGGTTCCCTATTGCTTTTGGTATAATCCAGCCGAACAAGAGTTCGGGCGACGGCACATCGTGCTGCGCCGACCGCCAGCAAGAGAGATGAGACGACAGGCATGACTGACCGCACCATTGCAGCATCCAAACGCCCGGAAGAGATCGCCCTCGATGCCGCCCTACGCCCACGCACCCTGACCGAAATGATTGGCCAGGACAGGCTGCGGGACAACCTGCGCATTCTGATCGAAGCCGCCAAGCGCCGTAAAGAGACCCTGGACCATGTCCTGCTCTACGGCCCGCCCGGCTTGGGCAAGACCACGCTGGCCGCGGTCATCGCCAATGAGATGGGCGCCAATCTCAAAGTCACGGCCGGCCCGGTCATCGAGCGCGCCGGCGACCTGGCCGCCATCCTGACCAACCTGAGCGGGGGCGATGTGCTCTTCATTGATGAAGTGCATCGCCTCGGTCGCGCCGTCGAAGAAATTCTCTACCCCGCCATGGAAGACTACGCGCTCGACATCGTCATCGGCAAAGGCCCCAGCGCCCGTTCCATCCGCCTCAAGCTGCCGCGCTTCAGCGTGATTGGCGCCACAACCCGCCTGGCGCTGATGACCGCGCCGCTGCGGGCACGTTTTGGCGCCGTCTACCGTTTCGATTTCTACACACAAGACGCCCTCGAAAGCATTGTGACGCGGGCCGCCGCGCTCCTCAAAGTCCCAACGTCGGCGGATGGCGCCAGTGAGATCGCCCGTCGCGCCCGCGGCACGCCGCGCATCGCGCTGCGCCTCCTGCGCCGCGTGCGTGACTACGCGCAAGTGCGCGCCGATGGCGTCATTGATGCCGCGGTCACGGATGCCGCCTTGCGCCTGCTCGACATTGACGAACTCGGATTGGACGACCTCGATCGCCAGGTTCTGCGTGCCATCATCGAAAAGTTCGGCGGTGGACCGGTGGGCCTGGAAACAATCGGCGCCTCCATTTCCGAGGAGGCCGACACCATCATGGATGTCGTGGAGCCATACCTGCTGCAGCTCGGTTTCCTGGACCGCACCCCGCGCGGGCGCACGGTCACCGCGCGCGCCTATCACCACCTGGGACTGACGCCGCCCGCCGCGGCCAGCGCGACCCAGGCGCCCCTCTTCAGCCCTGACCTGCCGGCCGAGGCCGAGTAGGACCACGCGTGATCCTGCCGTGAAAACCTCAGACTTCGACTACGACCTCCCAGCGGACCGCATCGCACAGACGCCAATCGAGCCACGCGATGCCTCGCGCCTGCTGGTGGTGCATCGTCCGTCCGGCGAGCTTACCCATCGGTCCTTTGCTGCCATCGGTGACTATCTGCGGCCCGGCGACATTCTGGTCGCCAACGATAGTCGCGTCCTCCCCGTGCGCCTACACGGGCGCAAAGAGAGCGGCGGCCAGGTTGAGGTGTTGCTGCTGACCCGCGTCAGCGACGTGCGTTGGGAGGCCCTGGTACGCGGCCATCGCCTGCGCCCTGGCCTGGTCATCGAACTAACCGCACCGGCCGCGCCCACCCTCCGCGCCCACATCGTGGCCGAGTTGGCGGCCGGCAGTCGTCTCATCGAATTCGAACGCCCGCCCCTGCCTGAGTTGGCGCGCCTGGGCGAAGTCCCCTTGCCGCCCTACATTCACGAACCCTTGCGCGATGCCGAGCGTTATCAGACCATCTACGCCCGGGTCAGCGGTTCGGCGGCCGCGCCCACGGCCGGGCTGCACTTCACCCCGACCTTGATCGAGCGCCTGGCCGCGCAAGGCATCGGCTTTGCCTTCATCACCCTGCACATCGGGCTTGATACTTTTCGGCCGCTGCGGGTGGAACGCATTGCCGACCACCAGATGCACCACGAATGGGCCGAACTGACGCCGGCCGCTGCTGCTGCCATCGAAGCCCATCGCCGCGCCGGCGGACGCTGCGTGGCGGTGGGCACCACAGCCGTGCGCGTGCTTGAAACGGCCAGCCGCCAGCCGGGCAGCGAGGGCAGCCTGCGCCCATTCAGCGGCTGGACCAACCTCTTCCTGACACCGGGCGCCGTCTTTCACACCGTGGATGCCCTGATCACCAATTTTCATCTCCCGCGTTCCACCCTGCTCATGCTCGTCAGCGCGTTTGCCGGCAAGCCCCTGATTGATCGAGCCTATGCTGCGGCCATCCAACAGGGCTATCGGTTCTTTTCCTTCGGCGACGCCATGCTGTTGTTATAGGCGCGGCCTGGCCTGTCGTCTCATCCCAGTCTACGTCCCGGTTTTTGGTTTATGGCAAGTTATGCAGTAGAATGATAAAGAGCAGTGCCATTCGTCGTAGCAACATGCCATTTCTCACTCCTGACGGTGTTGGGGTCTGCAGGTCGGCCCAAACACCTTTTTCATGATTGCCAGAGAAGTAATCACAACGGGAGAAGTAACTGAATGGGAGCAAGAGGGAGAGGACATGCAACAACAGATTGACCGTTTCCTTGCCAGCCTTGCCAGCAAGAAAGGCAAAAAAGGCAAAGAAAACACCGTTGCCGCGTATCATAACGATCTCGGTCAGTTCTTCGCCTATGTGCATGATCGCAGGCGCGACGGCACCCCAACGACCTGGAGCGACATCAGCACCAACGACATCATTGATTATGTCCTCGATCTGAAGCAGCGCGAGTATGCGGCGGCCAGCATCGCGCGCAAAATCGCGGCCATCAAGTCGTTCTTTCATTATCTGATGGACACACAGATCGTCAGTGACGACCCGAGCAAGCCGATCACCACACCGGCGGTTCTGAAAGCCCCGCCCCAGATCATGGATCAAGCCACGGTTGAGCTCTTACTCGCAGCGCCGGCGCAGGGATCGCATCCCAAAGCCCTGCGCGACAGCGCCCTGCTGGAACTGCTGTACGCAACCGGCATGCGCACCAGTGAAATCGCCGCGCTGAACATCAACGACGTCAGTCTGCAGGCTCACATCGTCTGGTGCGAACGCTACGACAAGGACACGCGTGCCATCCACCTCAGCGAGCGGGCGGCCAACGCCCTGGCCACTTACCTGGCGGACGGGCGCCCGCACCTGACAGGCATCCGTGCCAAAAACGAGGCTCTGTTCGTCAACCATCGCGGCCAGCGCCTGACCCGCCAGGGCCTTTGGTTGATCGTCAAGTCCTATGCCGAACAAATAGGCATGGCCGCAGATGTGACGCCGCACGTTCTGCGCAGCTCGTCCGCAACGCACAGGCTGGCCAGCGGTACGGCAGACATGGTGAGTGAAGTGCAGAACGCGCTGGGTCATGCCAGCCGCGCCACAACCCTTATCTACGCCGGCCTGACCGCACAGCGAGCCGCAGAAAACGACCAGCAAGGCGGAAACTCATGAACAAAGAATTTGTGACCTCCGAGGACGTGGCGCAAGCCGTGGCGTATGTCCGCAGTCAAACGCGGCAGCAACCGCAGGTGGGCCTGGTGCTCGGATCAGGCTTGAGTGGACTGGCCAGCGCGGTCACCGATGCCGAACGGATCGCTTTCGGTCGCATCCCGCATTTTCCCGTCAGCACGGTGGAAGGACACGATGGCGCGTTGGTCATCGGCCGGCTGCAAGGCCAGGATGTCCTCGTCATGCAGGGCCGGGTCCATTTTTACGAAGGTTATTCCATGCAGCAGGTGACGCTGCCCATGCGGCTGATGCAGCGGATGGGCATTCACACCGTCATTTTGACCAATGCCGCGGGTGGCATCAATCCCGCGTTTCACGCCGGCGAGTTGATGCTCATCAACGACCATATCAACCTGATCGGCATGGCCGGGCAGAATCCGCTGCGCGGCCCTAACGACCCGATCTTTGGGCTGCGTTTTCCCAGCATGACCCGTGTGTATGATGCGCAGTTGCGCGCCCTGGCCCTGGCTACGGCCGCCCGCCTGCAAATTCCCTTGCGCCAGGGCGTTTACATGTGCCTGGCCGGGCCATGCTTCGAGACGCCGGCCGACATCCGCTTCCTGCGCACCATTGGCGCCGATGCCGTGGGCATGTCAACCGTGCCCGAAGCCGTGGTGGCGCGCCATGGCGGTATGCGAGTGCTGGGCATTTCCACCATCAGCAACATGGCCATTGACGACATTGACAGCGAGGCCGAAACCACGCACCAGGAAGTGCTGGAAACCGGCAAACTGGTCGTCCCACGGCTGACGGCCCTCCTGCAAGCCATCCTCGCCGACCTACCCGCGCCCGGGAAACCGGCCGGAGCCTGAAAAAGCCTCATGGCTATCATCGTCAAGCTGATCAGTGACTATGCGCCCTGGGTCTACGCCGCGTGTGCGCTCGTTGCCCTCTGGTATTTGCGCGTGGCCGTGCAAGCGCGGCAGGAGCGACGCCAGGCGGCCTTCAGCCTGGAACGCGAAGCCGCGCTGAACAAGACCTATCAGGCGCTCAACATCGGTGTCTTCCTGCTGGTGATGATAGGCATCGTTTACTTCATCAGCCACAACCTGGCCACCGCGTTGCAGCCTTTGGTAGACGCCGTGGTGTCACCGACGCCAACCGCCCTGACCCTGCCCACGCTGACGCCCACACCAGAGCCAGCCACGACCACCCCCACACCCTCGCCCGTCCCTACCAGGAAGCCGACGCCGCGACCGACACCCACCGTGCTGCTCAGCCCCACCGCGCCGCCCATTGTCGCGCCGCGTTGTCCGGATTCTCGTGCTCGCCTCTTGCGCCCCGGCGTCAACGAGATCGTCAGCGGCACCGTGCAAATCGTGGGCAGCGCTGAGGCGGAGCGATTCGATTACTATAAACTGGAATTCAAACCAAGCGGCGCCGCGGGCGATCCAACCTTCATTGTCTCCTCGCGACAGCCCGTGCCCAGCGGCGTACTCGGCAGTTGGAACGTCGCCGGGCTGGCGCCGGGCGCCTACACGCTCTATCTGCGCACCGTTGACGTCACCGGCAACTTTGGCGAATGTAGCGTGCAGGTGCAGGTCAACCGGCCCTGAAATGGCGCATGTAACCCGCCTGCCGGCTCACTCGTTGCAGCATGGTGCAGAGACACCATCATCAGCGGGAGAGAATTCACCGGCATGGCCTACGTTGAGGTCGCGATGTTAAGCCAGGCACAGTCCACCACGGCCGCGCCGCGTGCCCTGGAAGAACTGTTCGAGCGGCTCTATGTCCAGTATCACCGCCCGCTGTTCAGCTATGTGCTGCGGCTGGTCGGTCATTGGGAACAGGCCGAAGACCTGACCCAGGAAACCTTCGTCAAGGCCTACCATGCCCTGGCGCGCCTGCCGGCCGATTCCAATTACCGCGCCTGGTTGTATCGTATCGCTACCAATACCTGCTACGATGCACTGCGCCGCAAACGCTTGATCCAGTGGCTACCCTTCTTCGATGACGATGCCGGCCCACAGACCGACAGCCCGGAGCACGCCACCGCCGAGGCGCTGGCGGTGCGGACGGCGTTGGCCCAACTCCCGGCCGATCAACGCACCTGCCTGGTACTCTACATTTATGACAGTTTCTCCACAGAAGAAATCGCCCAGGTCATGGGCTGTTCACGTGGCGCGGTCAAGACCCGCCTCTTTCGCGCGCGCGAACGTTTCCGCCAGGTCTACGTGGGTGTCGAGGAGAGAAGGCCATGACCAACGCTGAACATCGCCATCTGCGCCTGCTCCTGGCGCACTATCGCGAGCTGGATGACCCCGCCCGCACGGCCGTGGATGCCCACCTGCTCACCTGCGCCAACTGCCGCCTGGCGTTGGCCGCCTACGCCGAACACGAAGCGCTCCTGTTGCGGGGTCTGCCGGCACGCGCACCATCTCCGCGCCTGGCCGCCGGCCTGCATCGCCAACTGACGCCGCGTCACCTGGGTGTGCCCTGGTATCGTCGCCTGGGCAGTGAGCTGGTCTTTGCCGCCGGCGTTGCCCTGCTGGTGCTCACCTTCATGGGTGTGATTCGCCTGCAGCAGCAGCGCCCGCAAATCACGGCCGGCACCGCCACACCGATCAGCATCGTGGCGCCAGCAGCGAGCGCGACACCCATCGCCAGCATCACAACCGCGCCCTCGGCGCTGGTTTCACCCACACCCGCAGCAGCGCAAACACCCGCGGCAACGCCCGGCACTCCCGCCCCCACCTGGCCCTGGCTGGTCTACACGCTGGATACCAACAACAGCAGGTCACTCTATACCGCCCGCGTCGACGGAAGTGATACGCGCCTGCTCCACCGATGGCCGACCCGTTTACCCGGCGCGCCTGCGCTCAGTTTGGATGGGCGCTGGCTGGCGTACGGATTGGACGGCCTGTGGCTCCTGCCGCTCAACGGCGAGGCCGCTCTCAACCTGTTGCCGCCCGACCGCGTGAACGGCCAGGTGACGGCACTGGCCTGGGCGCCTGACAGCCTGGCCCTGGCGCTCGTCATCCAACGCCCCAACGGCACCTACCAGGTGACCATCGTGCGCCTGCAGGCCGATCTGCCCACGGACAACTTCAGCTTTGACCAGGGCTATCCGCGCCTGCTCGGCTGGAATGCGGACGCCAACACGGTGCTGGTGCTGCTCAGCGCCAACGAGCAGGAAGACAGCAGCGGGCAGATTCAGGCGCTGACGCCAGGCCAGCCCGTCGCCTCACAGCCCTATCTGTACGAGGCCGGCCCCAACTGGCGTCTGCATGCGCCAACCCTCGGCCCGCGTGGGCGCTCGGCCTACTATCTGGCCGATAGCCCGCAAGGCGCCTCAGTCCTGGTGCGCCAGGACCTGAGCAGCGGCCGTCAAACCATCGCGCTGTCGGCCACATTGCCCATCGAGAGCTATGTGCTGGCGCCGGACGAAGATTATGTCATGTACACCGTGGCCGCCGATAAGCGCACCGCCCGCGTCACCGACGTGCGCTTGCTCGCCTTTGCCAGCGGCAAGCCATCCGCGCTCACCGCCTTGCCCGGCGCAGGGGCACGGTTGCTGACCTGGTCGCCCGCCATCCCCAACGCGCTCGATGCCTGGGTGTTATGGGAACCTGCGTTCGACACAACCGGCAATGCCGGGCAGTCGCTGCATCTGCTGCGACCTTCGGACCAGGTGAGCACGACGCTCAGCCTGCCCGTGTCGGCGCTGCACGTAGCCGGCTGGCGCACGGCCCCGCCGCCCGCTGCCCCGACCGCCGACGAAACCAACTTCGACGCGGTGCTCGCCAGCCTCGATCGCGCCCTTGCCGAGAGCGATGGGCCTGGCCTGGCGCACTGGTTGACCGATCAAGGCTGGGTTTCCTGCACCTACGGGCAACCGTGTGACCAGGGGCCGCGGACCACCGCCGCTGGCCTGGCCACACTGCTGCGCGCGCTGAACGGGTCGCAGGCGCGCATCGAGGCGCAGCGTCTGCCCGTCAACCCGCCGGACTTCCAGCCGCCGGGTGAGGCGACGGTGCTGGTGCGACGGCAAACAAACGCCGGTGCATCCGACAGCCTGCACCTCTACCTGCACCGTCGCGCGGATAACACCTGGCGTGTGGTCGGCGCCTTGCTCGACATTCCTTACTACGATGCGCCGGCCCTGGCCGATGTACGCGCCGCGCCGGCGGCCTTTGCCGGGCGCGAGGTCGTCATGACCGGCGCCTACCTGACCTCCGCGGCGGGCGATCTGCCCGCGGACGCACCCCGCCTGGGGCAGTGGGTGTTGCGCGACAGCAGCGGCGCCTCGGTGTGGGTACGCAATGCCAGCGCCGATCTCACGCAAGGTCTGCTGGACGGCAGCGAGGTGCAGGTCTTTGGCCTGCTCAAGATGGAACAGGGCTGGCCGTTCCTGGAAGTACGCTTCGTGCAGGCGCTGCCCGCGGCCGGTTCCTGATGTGAAAATAGCCCTGTAACTTCTCCTGTAATCACCACGACGCCCGAGATATTCGCGCCAGTGGTCCAGCCTGAACAGATGTTGCTGCCTGAGCCACCCCCGATTGCGCCGATCCCGCCCAGCGCAGTGCGCCTGCCCCAGGGCGTATTCTCGCGGCCCCGCCAGCAAGGAGTTCGTCTACGCGCCCGACCAGCGGCCCGCCTGGATCAAGACCCGCCAGCTCAAGGACGCCGCGACCAGCAGCTACCTGGAAGCCTGGGGCTACTTCGACGGCCTGGGCCGCAGCCTGCAAAGCCAGGCCCCGCTGGCGAACGGCAATCGTAGCGTGACCTCCACCGGGTATAACGCGCTCGGCCAGACCGCCTACAGCAGCGCGGCCTACGAAATCGCGGCCGGCAGCGGCTACGTCGCGCCCACGTGGACGAACCTGGCAAACTATGTCTACACCACCTACGACGAGTTGGGCCGCACGGTGCGCAACGAGACGCGCAGCGGCGCGACCCAGTTGTTGGCCACGCGCGCCACCTACGACGTCTGGCTGGCGTCCAGCTACGACGCCAACGACCATCGCCAGGACGCGGTCAGCGACGCGTTCGGCCAGACGACCCAGGTGCTGGAGTACAACACCGGCGGCGCCACCTACACCACGAACTACGCCTACGACCTGGCCGGCCGCCTGACGGGTGTCACGGATGCGGCCGGTAACCCGACCAGCATCGGCTATAACCTGCTGGGCCGCAAGACGGGCATGACCGACCCCGACATGGGCAGTTGGACCTACGGCTACGACAACGCCGGCAACCTGACCAGCCAGAAAGACGGCGCGAACCGCTGGCTCTACCTGGAGTACGACGCGCTCAACCGGCTGATCCGCAAGCGCCAGGATAGCGCGGCCGGCGCGATCCTGGCCGAATGGCTCTACGACGCGACCGGGCAGCTCGGTTTGCCCTCCAAGAGCAAGGTCTACAGTAGCCAGGGCACGACCGAAGTCTACACCGTCGCCTACGATGTGAACAACCGGCCCACGCAACAGCAATACACCGTACCGGGCACGGGCGGCGGCACGTTCCGCCTCGACACCGGCTACACCACGGCCGGCCAGCGCTCCACGCTGCGCTATCCCGGCGGCAATGCGGGCCAGCAGGGCGAGCTCGTCACCTTCGGCTACAACGCGGTGGGCCAGCTCGCCAGCGTGACGGGCGACGACGGCACGCAATACGTCGCGGCCACCAGCTACAACGCGCAGGGCCAGATCAGCGAGCAGCGCGTGGATTCCGGCGCCAACGGCTTCACGCGGCAATACGGCTACAACGCCAGCACCCTGCGCCTGGAGACTATCAAGGCGGGCACGGCCAGCCCGTGGGAGAACCTGCAAAAGTTGACCTACGCCTACGACCTGGCCGGGAATGTCCAGACGTTGGCAGACAGTGCGAACAGCGGCCAGGTGCAAACCTTCGGCTACGACTGGCTGGATCGCCTGACCACGGCGGCTACGAATGCGGCAGGCGTGGGCCAATACAACCACACCTACGCCTACAACGCCATCGGCAACCTGACCAGCTACAATGGCGCCGCCTACACCTACGGCACGAAGCCACACGCCGTGACCGGTGCGTTCGGCAACGCGTATGGCTATGACGCCGTGGGCAACCAGACCAGCCGTACCATTGGCGGAATTGCCTACACCCAGGCCTTCGACTATGACAACCGCCTGCTGGGCGTGGCCGGCGGCGCGGTGAGCGCCACGTTCCTCTACGACGCCGACGGGAACCGGGTCAAAAAGGACCGTCGCAGGTGTGACGACCGTCTACATCGCCGGCATCTACGAATACCAGAACGGCGCGGTGACGAAGTACTACGAAGGTGGGGCCATCCGTCGCACCGGTTATGCCTCCGACAATGGTGTGTTCTACACGCTGAGCGACCAGTTGCACTCGACGAGCGTGCTGGTGAATCAGAACGGCACGGTGAACAGCCGCAACTTACTATCCCTACGGTGGCAATCGCGGCGGGAGCGCGTTCAACGGCATCACGACCAAGCGGTTCACCGGTCAATATCACGAGCAAGGCCTGCCCGGCGGCGAAGGGTTGGCGTACTACAACGCGAGGTGGTATGATAGTCAGGTCGGCATGTTCATCAGCGCGGATACGATCGTGCCGAGTCCGCTCGCGCCGCAGTCGTTTAACAGGTACGCCTACGCCGGCGGGAATCCGCTGCGGTACATCGATCCGACGGGTCATAGCGTGGATTCTGGATTGGCCGACAGCAGTTGTCGGCTGGGGAGCAAACCCAACAACTCACGATCCAGTATGTTGCCCAGCGATACACACCAAGACAAGCATTATTACTGAGCAGTTTATCCGAGCAATCGGACGAGAGGCTACGCGGTTCTGTTGCCACCCTCAACTGCTCGCGCAGCCAGCATGTACGCAGAAATGAACAGCCGTACGGTGAAGGACGATGAAGATGGCGCAGTGGCAACCGCTGACGGTGTGCGTCAGAAATGTGGGGCTTTTTGACAAACTGATGGCGGCGATAGGGCAGAAACGATAGGGAGATCAGAGTTTTTGGTCCTGCTAAAGCCAAGCCGAGTGCGGTACTCAACCCCAGCATCACCGTGCCCACGCTCAGAGCGGCATCGGTCTCGGTGCCTTCTACCGGCGCTTGATGCTGCGGTGCAGTCTCTGACTTCGACAGGAGCGTGCAGTTTGTCGCCGCATACCTCAAGGGGCGAATGACTTGCGCATGGGTGACCCCACCGGGCAGCGGGAACTCACGTAGCTCCGACATGCTCAAAGTTGACATGCAGATCGTTCGGGCGGCGTAAATCAATGTCTTGTGTCATTTCTGAAAAGAGTAATGGCACGCCTGAATACTACCAGACGAGCACCTATATTGATGCGAGGGGCGTAGGGGAGGAAGCTTACCGTGGCTTGACGCCTTTCAGGAAATCTTCACGCCTTGATTTCCGCTCTGTGTGTAGTGAATAATTGCGTAGGAGTAGTGCAATGCGTAACCTCCAATGGATGTTCTGACTGTAGTGGCGCAGTGGTAGTAGTGTTGATACCAGCACGCAACTGCTTACGTGAAGAAAGCGCGGTAGGAGGTGATGCGGCGTACTCGAGAACGCCCCTCCCTCCCACAGAGCGGTCTGTATGAGTGAGCTGTATTTTTCTGGAAGGCGGCAACAACGCCAAGATTTGTGTAAGTGTTTGATAACGTGCGTAGTCGGTTCATCCCCAGCAGACCTGAAATCCAAGACT